>JALZAE010000100.1 GCA_030948535.1 Gemmatimonadota bacterium
ACGAGCAGGTACTCGGCCTCCGCGTGGTGAAACGCGGCGATTCGTCGGCTACGCTCGCTGCCCAAGGCGACAGCGCGCCGCTAATCGAGCTGCACGAGCGTGCCGGCGCAACGCCGGTGCCGCGCCGCGGCCGTCTCGGTTTGTATCACTTCGCCATTCTACTCCCGGACCGCGCGGCACTTGGCCGATTCGTCTCCCATCTCTCGACGATCGGCGCGTACGCGGGCATGTCCGATCATCTGGTGAGTGAAGCGCTCTACCTCACCGATCCGGACGGCCTCGGCATCGAGGTCTATGCGGACCGGCCGAAGAGTGGTTGGCGGTACGAGGGTGCCCAGATCGTCATGGCGACGAACACGCTCGACGTCGAGGATCTCGTTGGCGCGGCGGGCGGAGAAGCGTGGACTGGAATGCCGGCGGGGACGGCCATCGGCCACGTGCACCTGTACGTCGCCGATCTCGCCAAGGGCGAGGCGTTCTATCACGACGCCCTCGGTTTCGACAAGACCGTCTGGAACTATCCGGGCGCGCTGTTCCTATCGGCCGGCGGCTATCACCACCACCTCGGCACCAACACGTGGGCGGCCGGCGCGGCGCCATCGACCGAGAGCGACGCGCGTCTGCTGGACTGGGAGATCGTGCTGCCCACGGAGGCCGATGTCATCGCCGCGGCGCAGAGTCTCGCTCTGGCCGGCTTCGCGGTCGCCGCCGCAGATCGCGACGCCCTCGCACACGATCCGTGGGGCACGACGCTCCGGTTGGTGTCGGTGGAGCGCTGACCGCTACGCCGTCGCGGTTCCTCGCGCGTGCGCCTCGCTGATCAGACGGCAGAGCTCATCGCCCGACATGTTCATCCAATCGTGATGTGGTGAGCGCACAGTGACGTGCTGCTCCTCCCCCTCGCACGTCGAGCAGCGCAGCAGGACCACGTCGGTGTCGTCGCTGCTCGGCTTGCCCGCCTCAGCCACGAGCAGCACCCGCCAGCGCATTCCGTCCGAACATGTGATCTCTCGCATCGTCGCCTCATAGGTGATTCGCCGGGTGCTGCGCGGACGTCTGCCCTTACTGGGCACCTTGCGTACCAGCACGCTTAGCGAAATCGGCCAGCGCCGCGTATGATAGAACGTCGCCCGGCGCTCAACAGCGTGTGACGACACAAATCATCCCCTCGGAGGATCGATGTACCGCTCGCTCTCACCATGGCGCTGCGCCGTGACGACCGCGTCATTCGTGCTGCTCGCCGCTTCCATGTCACCCACGCGGCTCGCGCGAGCGCAGGGACAGCCCAACGATCCGGAATACACCGCGAAGATCAAGGAATTCCTTCAGGATCCGCGGATCACGACCGAGCTCGTCGATCATCTTCCCGCCTCGAGCACGGTTCCGACGCCGCTCAAATTCCTCGGCAAGATCGTCGGCACGCCAGGCGAGTTGACTTACGCGAAGGACATCGACCGCTACTTCGACGCGCTCGCCAAGGCATCGCCGCGCATCAAAGTCTGGCGCATGGGTAAGAGCGAAGAGGGGCGCGACATGGTCGTGCTCGCCGTCGCCGACGAGGAGACCATCAAGTCGCTCGACAAGTACAGGGGGATGCTCGGCCAACTCACTGATCCGCGAAAGACGACCGAGGCGCAGGCGCGCGAGCTGATGAAGACCGCCAAGCCGATTTACTGGATCACCAGCGGCATGCACTCGCCCGAGCTCGGCGGTCCCGAGATGCTGATGGAGCTCGCGTATCGTCTCGCCGTCGAAGAGACGCCGTTCATTCAGAACATCCGCAACAACGTCATCACCTTCATCACGCCCGTGCTCGAGGTCGATGGACGCGAGAAGGTCGTCGACACGTACTACTACAACAAGAAGCGCGCGACCGGCGACACACGTCTCCCCGCCATGTACTGGGGCAAGTACGTGCAGCACGACAACAATCGCGACGGCATGGGCCAGTTCCTCTCCCTCACCCGCGCGACGACCAAGACTTTCCTCGAGTGGACGCCGACCGTGCTGCACGATCTGCACGAGGCGCAGTCGTATCTCTATTCCTCGACGGGAACCGGCCCGTACAACGACGCGCTCGATCCGATCGTGGTGAATGAGTGGTGGACACTCGCCAACAACGACGTGCTCGAGATGACGAAGCGTGGCGTGCCGGGCGTGTTCACCTATGGCTTCTACGATGGGTGGGTGCCGAACTACATGTTCTTCATCGCGCACTCGCACAATTCCATCGGCCGATTCTACGAGGTGCAGAGCTACGGCCCCGACAACAACGCCGACCTGCGCCTTCCGGCGACGACGACGAGCAAGGAGTGGTACCGGACGAATCCGCCGCTGCCGTCGATCAAGTGGGGCCCGCGGAATAACACCAACATTCAGGAATCTGCACTGCTGTTCTCGCTCAGCCACGTAGCGAAGAACAAAGAGAACTACCTCGAGAATTATTGGCTCAAGAACAAGCGCGCGGTCGACAAGGGAAAGAGCGGACCGATCTACGCCTGGGTGATTCCGGCGACGCAGCGCCGCAAGGCCGATGCGGCCGACGCGGTGAACGAGCTGCGTCATCAGGGACTGGAGGTTCACACGGCGGCGAGCGCGTTCAAGGCGGGCAACATCGACGTCAAGGCCGGCGACTACATCGTGCGCGGCGATCAGCCGTATCGCACGCTCGCCGACATGTACTTCTCGCTGCAGAACTACCCCGTCGCCAATCCGGCGCCGTATGACGACACGGGCTGGACCTTCCAGCTCATGCGCGACATCACGATCGTCCCGATCGGCGATAAGGGCATCCTCGGCCAGCAGATGGCGATGCTATCGACCGAGGCCCGCGCGCCCGGCGGCATCGAGGGCACGGGTACCGTCGTCGTGGTCGATCACACCAGCGACAACAATCTGGTGACGTTCCGCTTCAAGAACGCCGCGGTGAAAATGCAGGCGGCGGAGGATGACTTTGATGCCGGCGGCCACCATTTCCGCGCCGGCGCCTTCATCATCGCGAACGCCGATCGCGCCAAGCT
>JALZAE010000145.1 GCA_030948535.1 Gemmatimonadota bacterium
GATAATGATCGTGAGCCCGACGTAGCCGCCCCACCGAACGAGCTCTTCGACGTTGGTGAAGCGGTGCAGCAGATCTGACAGCGCGTGCATGAGTCCCCGTGGTGATGCGAGGTCGTTCGTGGTCGGAGCGAAGACAAGTTCTCTCAGCGCGCCGCGGGAAGCAACGGCGCCTCCCGTGTTCACGATCGGGCACTCCACGCGGACGATCGAGGCGTTCGTCGCGCTGCTGGTGCGAGAGCACATTGCGCACCTGGCTGACATTCGGACTTTCCCGGCATCGCGTCGGCATCCACACTTCAATCGCGACGCGTTGCGCGCATCGCTCGAGTCGCACGGCATTCGCTACTCGCATCATGCGGCACTCGGCGGCCGGCGACGCGCGCGACCAGACTCGCGGAACGGCGCGTGGCGAAATGAAAGCTTTCGCGGGTACGCCGATCACATGGAGACGGCGGAATTCGAGAATGGCGTGCGCGCGCTGCTGGAGATCGCGCGCGCCGAGCGTACCGTAGCGATGTGCGCGGAGGCGGTGCCGTGGCGTTGCCATCGCTCGCTCCTCTCCGATGCGCTTGTCGCGCGCGGCATCGGCGTCGAACACATCATGGACGGCGGCGTGTCGGCGCACCAGATGACGAAATTCGCCGTCGTGACCGGTGAGGGTCGCGTCTCGTATCGTGATGCCGTTCAAGCCGCGGGCGATTCGACTGTGGGGCAGGTCGAACTGTTTGAAGGCTGAACAGTGACGGCTGAATTTACACGGCACAGCTGTTGCGTTTGGGGCGATGTGTGAAGTCGTTCACGTAACTCGAATCCCTGCTCGGAGGCACATATGCTCTGGACGCTCGCGGTCATCCTCTTTATCCTCTGGCTGCTCGGGGCATTCGTGTTCCCCGTCGGCGGGGCGCTCATCCACATCCTGCTCGTCATCGCGATTGTCGTCGTGCTCTTCCGCGTCATTACGGGACGCCCGGTAACCTGATCGGCACGAGATGGAACCGAGGCGGCCAGCGATGGCCGCCTCTTTTTTTGGTCTCGGAGTGACGGATGGCGCCCACCCGGACGTTCGACGTTCACGTGATCGTCCACACGCATTGGGATCGCGAGTGGTACCATCCCGCGGGCCGCTTCCGGCAGCGGCTGGTCGAGCTGGTGGATGTCCTGCTCGATGCGCCGGCCGCGGTCGGCGAAAGCTTTTTGCTGGACGGTCAGAGCGTCGTGCTGGCCGACTACCTGGACGTGCGGCCCGAGCGACGCGAAACGATCGCCGGCGCGTTGCGCTCCGGAGCGATCGAAGCGGGACCGTGGTTCGTGCTCGCCGACGAGCTGACGGCGGGCGGCGAAGCGCTGGTGCGAAATCTTCTCGCCGGCCGGCGCGACCTCGAGTCGTTAGGCGCCGCGCCTCCGCCCGTGCTGTACTCACCCGATGCGTTCGGACATCCCGCTGCGCTGCCGGTGCTCGCCGCCGGATTCGGATTGTCGCTGATCGTTCTGTGGCGCGGACTCGGTGGCGAGCGCTGGCCGTCGAGTGATCTCTTTCGTTGGCGCGCGCCCGACGGAAGCACGGCACTCGTCTATCATCTGCCGCGCGCCGGCTACGAGTTCGGCTCGAGCTTGCCCGCGAGCGCCGGCGCGGCACTCGCACGTTGGCGCGACGCACGCGGTGAACTGGCGCCGCGCGCGACGACGTCGCTGCTCCTGCTGACCAATGGCGCCGACCACCACGCGCCGCAGCATGATCTTGCCGGCGCGCTCGAGGCGTTGCGTATCGCGGCACACCCCGATCGGGTGACGCGCAGCTCGCTGACGCGCTTCGCGGGCGAGCTGCTCGACGCCGCGACGGTGGCGAAGTTGCCTGAGATCGCCGGCGAGCTTCGCGACTCATACGGCTACACGTGGACGTTGCAAGGCACGTTCGGCACGCGCGCGGCGTCCAAGCGCCGCAATGCCATCGTCGAGCGCACGCTCGTGCGCGAGGCCGAGCCATGGTCCGCATTGGCGAAGCTCGTCCGCGGCCGGTCGCGCGCCCCGCTCACGCGAGCCGCGTGGCGGTCGCTGCTCCTCTCCCATCCCCACGATACGCTCTGCGGTTGCTCGATCGACGACGTCGCGCGTGCCGCCGCGCTCCGCCAGGCCGATGCACTCACGCAGGCGGAGGGAATTCGCGAGGACGCCGTCCTCGATCTCATCGATCACGATCGCATCGTGGCGCGCGCGAACACTCCAGCGTGGCACCCCATCGTCGTGGTGCGCAATCGCGCGGCGCGCGCCCGCAGCGGCGTCGGAGAGGTCGAGCTTTCGGTGTTCAAGTCGCACGTGCCTGTGGGCCCGGGCTCCGCGCCGGTCTCGGACCCCCCCACATCGCTCGAGACCCCCGCGCTCGACGGCGGACGAGTACCACTCCAGCGGAACGTCGAGCCGTGGCAGAGCGTGCACGAGCGCACAGAGTCGCCCGAAGGGTATCCCGACAATGATCTCGTTCAGCGCGCGCGCGCCCTCGCCTGGTTTCCGGAAGTCGCCGGCTACGCGACGCGGTCGCTCTCCCTTGATAGCGGCCCCACTACAGGTACCGCGCCGGGCACTGTTCGCGCCTCTGGCGCGGCCATGGAGAACGATCGGCTGCGCGTCGAGATCAGCGCCGCCGGCGCGGTGAGCATCTTGTCGGCGAGCGATGGCGAGCGAATCGACGACGCGCTCTCGTGGGACGATGTTGGCGACGCCGGCGACCTCTACACACACTCCGCCGTGCCCCTCTCCGAGCGACGTCCGACATTCGCGCGGGCGACGATGACGCAGTTCGGCCCGCTCCGCGCCACGATCGAGCTCGCATGGCACGTCGAGGTCGCAGGCTCGGCGCCGCTCGAGCTGAATGCGGCGCTGTCGCTCGACGCGGGCGCGGAGCTCGTGCGGATACGTGCGTGGGGCGACAATTCGGCGCGAGACCATCGTTTGCGCATTCGATTCGCTGCCGGCATCGCGAACGGCGCGGTTCACGCCGACGCGATGTTCGGTCCCATCGAGCGGAAGCCCATCACGGTCTCGCAGGCTGCCGCCGCGATCGAGAGCCCGCCGCGCACCGCGCCCATGCATCGCTACCTCACCGTGTCGAATGCTGATCGGGGCATCACTCTCTTCAGCGATGGGCTCGCCGAATACGAGGCGACCGAGAACGGTGCGATCGCGGTGACCATCTTGCGCGCCGTCGGGGAGCTGTCGCGCAACGACATCGCCGAGCGGCCCGGTCACGCCGGCTGGCCCGTTCCGACGCCGGGCGCACAGTCACTCGGGCCGTGGGACGCATCGTTCGCGATCATGCTGCACGGACCGCGGACATCGGATGTCATCGACCAGATCGAGCGCGCGGCAGACGACGCACTGTTGCCGCTCGAGGCGACGACGCTGCGAAGCGCGTTTGCGGTCTATGAGCCGTCGCCCGGGATTGAGCTCGTTGGAGCCGGTCTCGCCTTCTCGGCCCTGAAGGAGAGCGACGACGGAGAATGGGTCGTCGCGCGCTGCGTCAATCTCACCGACGGTCAGGTGCGCGGGCGATGGCGCATCGGCGCGCCCATCAGCGAGGGGCGACTCGCGCGCTTGGACGAGACCGCCGGCGATGCGTTGCCTATCGTCGACAACGAGATCGCGTTCGACGCGGCGCCGCGCGCGGTCGTGACCGTTCTCGTGCGCTGAGCCCAGCCGCGACCGTCGTCATGTGCTAAGCGCGGTCGCGGAGCGGGAGCGCCTGCTCGCCGGCCAGTCGGTCCCGCAAGGCATCGCCGAGTAGCGTACACGCCAACACCGTCGCGATCAGCGCGATCCCGGGCGACAGCGCGATCCACGGCGCGGTCACGATGGAGTCGCGACCATCGGCCAGCATGTTGCCCCAGCTTGGTTGCGGCGGCTGCACGCCGAGTCCCAAGAACGACAGTCCGCTCTCGAGCAGAATGGCGCTGCCGACGCCGAGCGTGGTCGCCACGATCGCCGGGGCGAGCGCGTTGGGCAGTACGTGGCGCCAGAGAATTCGCATCGGCCGAACACCGAGCGCCGTCGCCGATTCGATGAAAGGCCGCGCGGTCACGCCGAGCGTCTCGGCGCGCATCACTCGCGCGACGCCCATCCATCCGGTCGCGACAAGCACGCCGACGACCATTCCGGTGCCGGGCCGCCACAACGCCGCGCAGACGAGGAGCAGAATGAGCCGCGGCACCGCGAGCAGCGCATCGCCAAGCGCGGTGAACGCGCGATCGGGGACACCGCCCAGCCACGCGGAGCTCGCGCCGATGATCACGCCGACGCCCGCGGCGAGCACGGATCCGATCACGCCGACGAGCAGCGACACGCGGCCGGCGAGCATCATCCTCGCCAGCACATCACGCCCGAACTTGTCGGTGCCGAGGAGATGCCGGTGTCCCGCAATGTCGACGCTGAAGGGCGGCAGGAGCCGCAGCGCGAGCACGTCACCGATTGCGCGGGGATCGACCGGCGCCAGGGCAGGGATGAGGAGCGCGCAGAGCACCATCGCCGCGAGCATGATGATTCCCACGCGAGCGAATGTCGCGCGCGGCCACCATCGCATCATGACGATCGCCGCCGCGGGTCCAGCGCGGGCAGCGCAAGATCGCCGCACAGGTTCGCGCCGATGACGAGCGCGGCATAGATCGCCGTCGCGCCGAGCACGACCGGATAGTCCCGGGCGCCGATCGCCGTAACGAGTGCTCGTCCCATGCCGGGCCACGCGAACACCGTTTCGACGAACACCGAGCCGGCGAGTGTGCCCGGCAGCGCGAGCGCGAACAGCACGACCAGCGGAGGCAGAGCGTTGCGCAGCACGTGGCGCGCGTGCACCGAGAACGGTCTCGCGCCTTTCGCACGCGCCGTGCGCACGAATGGCGCGTCCAGAATGTCGGCGACGATGCTCCGCGTGTAGCGCGCGATGCCTGCCGCGCCGATCACCGTGAGCGTGAACACGGGGAGCAGCGCGTGCCGCACGAGATCGGCGCCGGCGGCATATCCGTTGAGATCGAGCCCTGGGCTGCGCATGCCGAACGCCGGCAGACGCATCGCCGCGGGAAATCCCCAGTACGTGGCGCCGTAGGTGAACACAGCGACGAGGGTGAGCGCCAGCCAGTAGCTCGGCGCTGCGTAGACCGCGGTCGTTCCCACCGTGAGCGCAACGTCCGTGGAAGTGCCGCGCTTTGCCGCCTGCAACGTGCCGAGGGCGACACCGATCAGAAAGGTCAGCGCGAGTGATATCCCGCCGAGCGCGAGCGAAATGGGAATGGCATCGCCGAGCACCGACGTCACGGGCCGTCGCTGCGCGAAGCTCATCCCGAGATCGCCGCGCAGCGTGCTCTTTGCCCACCGTGCATATTGCACCGGCAGCGACGCGTCGAGACCGAGCTCGGCGCGCAGACGACCGGCATCAGCGGGTGACGCCGAGGGCGGGATGAGCATCGCGGCGGGATCGCCCGGCGCCGCGCGCACGAGGAGAAACGTGAGCGAGAGAACGAGCCACAGCAGTACGACGGCGTCGGCCAGGCGGCGCAGCAGCATTCGCATGCGCGGATGATGGCGCCGGCGTCTGGCAGGTCAACACCCGCGGTGATGCTCGCCGCGACCTTCGCGATGATGTGCGTAGGCTCGTGCGCCGCGCCATCGCCGCGTCGGGGCACCGTCGTCTACGCGTCGGGCACCGATCTCGAATCGGCGAATCCGCTCGTCACGATTCATCCGCTGTCGCGCCAGGTACAGCGCTACATGCTGTTCGTCACGCTGGCCCGCTACGGAACGACGCTCGAGCCGGAGCCCTATTTCGCGCGCGCCTGGCGGTGGTCGT
>JALZAE010000162.1 GCA_030948535.1 Gemmatimonadota bacterium
GCAGTGGACAGTGCTCAACAACGCGACGTTCCGCGACCGGTTGCTCGGCGGACAGTTCGCGGGGGCGATTCCGACTGCCGACGCGGCGCTGCACCCGCATCGGGTGTCGATGTCGCTTTGGCTCAAAGACGGGAAGCTGCGCGGGTGGGCGGCGGCGATCGCGACGACGGAGCCGATTGCGGGGGCGGTGTCATCGTATGTCGAGCTCACGAGGAAGTCCGCGAACAGCGCTCCGTCGCCGTGACGGCGGCGGGGGCAGTACATGCTGAAGAGGATACGCATTGGGGTGCCTTCTGACGTCAGGCTTCGGCTGGACCTTGGATCGCCGAGTACGTCGATGGAGCGCCCGAGGCGTGGCACGGCATCACCATTCGGCATCTGCCACTACGTGGAGCATCTCACGGCCTTAGCGACAGGGCTACTCCTTGGGACCCTCATCAGGACGCCACTCGAGGTTCGCGAAAACTCTCTTCAATTCGAATACGATCTCGCCCTTTTGCCTGCCGTTCATGGACGCGATGACTGGAGTGGTTACGGCCGGAAGGATTTTTTCAAGGTGCAACCACGATCGTAGTCGCTCTAACCAGTCGCGATCAACTGAGTCCGCCGCTTCCTCTGCGTTTTCGATCAGAACCAAGAAGCGCGAATCGCTCTTGATGCTCGCAAATGTTGATGGATCTTTTCGCAATGCGATCATGCATGGCCCTGGAGGATTGTTGCCGACCCCCGCAAGTAATGCCCAATTCTTGATTGCATATTCTTCCCTGAGAATCGCGACATTTTCCGGTTGATCGCCGGTAATACCGCGTATGATTTGTCGACGCCCTGACAGTACGATCGCTTGCTCAAGCCAAGGCGGTTCCATACACGTATGCGTAGGTGCCGGCCCGGGCCCGATCCCGTAGCGATATATGACGTTCCCCCTGCACACAAAAATTGGTCCAGGATTTATCGCAGATTTCGATTGGGCGAGAAAGTGACGATACATCACGTTGCTTCTATCCATCTCGCCGATCGTAGATGACAGCACCCACAGCATTGGATTCATCGACGTCGCTGCTGCGATTGGTATGGTAGTAACAATCACGTTCTTTCCAACGCGCCCGTTTCCCGCCGCTACCGCGCGAATAGTTGCGACGAGTAGGCGTGCATAAGCCGCCGGAGTGAGATTCCGCGCGAGGCACCGGCGAATACCACGCTCCAACCGAATGCGTTCACGCTGCGGCAGGCGCTGCCCTGCGGCATCGATGCGAAATGGCTCGTCAGCGTTGAGAGGTCGCACCTGTATTCCGAAACTCGCTTCCGCGGTCTCGCGCCAATTCCCTTGATCGTCGACGGCGTTCGATATCGTCAGCCAGAAGGGGCGAGGAGCGCGTTTCTCGTCAAACCGCGCCCAGCCCACCGAGACGAAGGCGTGTCGCCTGGCGATGATATCGACATCTGGCGGAAGTGCGTTGACCGTGGCGGTCGCGGCAATACGTATCCCTTCGCTTGCCGCCTGAAGCTCGCCGGGCCCGTACCCCCGCAAGATGCCGGCAAGCCACAAATCCGTCCGTAGACCAAACCGCCCACCAATGCGCGCCATGCCGGTGTATGCAAAGACCGCGGATCTACAAAAAATAACCGACTTGTTGCGTTCATCTTCTAACAGTTCGCCGTCCCGCTCGCCGCCGAGTACAGTAAGTCGTCGATCGCATGCCTGAACGACTAGGTCGTCGGTTAGGCAAGTAAGAATTAGTGTCATTGCCACGCGCTCCGGCGTTTGGTCAAGCGGTCTTGCAAGAGTGAGCAAGCCGCAAGCGATTGCTCCGTCGGCTGCAGGCGCTAAAAATATGGATCCGGATTGGTCGAGTGGCACGAACGCATACCGCCACAGCAACGCCGCGGCGGCTGGCGCGTGATGCAGAGGTATCCTAAGCCACGGATCTCCCATGAGGCGGTGGACGACGATCTGGAACACCAGCTACAGCAACACTTCGGCGCGGAACGACCTTCGAGAGCGAGATCGGCTTCGGGGAGATGTCGAGAGTCTTCCTCGCGACCCAACACGCTCTCGGCCGTCGCGTGGTGGTCAAGATTCTGTCACCCGCGCGACGCGGCGGAGTGAGTCTCGACCGCTTTCGTCGCGAGATCATGCTGACCGCCAAGCTGCAGCATCGCACATCGTCCCGATCCTGACCTCCGGCTCGCTCGACACCTCCCCGGAGCGCCGAGGGCGCGCGAGGCGGCGCTGCGTGCACTGTCGCTCGATCCCAATGTCGCCGACGCGCACATTGTGCTCGCCAACCTGAGCTTGTGGTACGACTGGGATCAGCGCGAGGTGCTCCGCCAACTGGAGCGCGCGATCGTTCTCAAGCCCAGTGATTCACTGGCGCACTCTTGCTACGCCTTTTGGTTCGCGTCACTCGGACGCTCGGCAGAGGCAATCGCGCGAGCGAGACGAGCCATCGAGATCGATCCGCCGAGCCTGTGGGTGAATAGCAATCTGGCCGTCACGCTGTATCTCGGTCAGCGCTACCGGGAGGCGATCGATCGCTGTCGTGCCATTCTCGAGATGGCCCCGAACTACAGCGAGGCGTTTCGCTGGATGGCGCTGTCGCACTTCCGGCTGCGCGAGTGGCCTCAGGCGTAAGCGATGATCGAGAAGGCCGTCGAGCTTTCCGGGCGAAATCGCTGGCCGCTCGCCGATCTTGGAGCCATGCTCGCGAGAGCGAAACGTCGCCCGGAAGCGCAGGCGATCTTGGATGAGCTCATGGAGCGATCGAGGCGGGAGGCGGTGCCGCCTCTCGCGATCGCGACCGTGCACTACGGGATGGGCGATCAGGATTCAGTGTTCGAGTGGCTGGAACGCTCCTATGTCGCTCGCGACTTCTGTTGAGCATGCTCGAGCAGGATCCAGGGTTCACGGCGCTGCGACGCGACGCGCGGTTCGGTGCGCTGCTGGAGAAAGTGATGCGAAGCGAGAAAGCACGACGACGGGCGCCGGTAGGCTCCCGTCGTCGTGATGTCGAGTAGCGCCGGGTTACGTCGACATCGAGTTCCCGCGCTCGAGCAGCGACTTGAGGTCGCTGAGAATCCACGTCCAACCACCGCCCGCGCCCGGTCCCTGCTGATCGCCCGCGACCATCGCCGCGTGACCCGGCGTTCCGGAAAGATCGTGGATGACGCTGAGCCGGCTCACGCCGTCGCGCCCTTCGACGATTTCGTAGGTGAGCCGAGTGAAGCCCTCGCTCGCCATCGACGGATCGATGGCCATGCGCCAGGTAATCACGAGCTTGCGAGGCGGGTCGGCCTCGATGACTTCGCCATCGACGATCACGCCGCTCATCCCCATGGCGATCATCCCTTCGTTCGCGTAGCCGCGATATTGACCGCCCGGTCGTAAGTCGTACTCATCGCGCAGGCCGTATCCCCAGCGCTGCGTCCATTCTGGTTTAGTGAGGGCGTCCCAGATCGCCTGCGGCGTGGCCTTGATGAAGATGCGATAGACCTGTGTGGTCGTGCCTGTCGCCGTCGCTGCGTTGCTCGTCATGCCTAGTCCTCCTCCAGTTTGCGCTTCAGGTCGGTGAGCGCCGACACGCGGCGCTCGGTGAACTTGTCGATCCACCGATCGTGGATGAGCCGGATCGGCACGGGGTTGAGATAGTGCAGCTTCTCGCGACCGGACCGGCGCGACACGACCAACCCCGCCTTCTCGAGCAGGCGGAGATGCTTCATGACGCCGAACCGGGTCATCTTCAGATCCGACACGAGCTCCGTGAGCGTCCGCCCGCCCCGAGCATAGAGCCGATCGAGCAGAACTCGGCGCGTCGGGTCGGCGAGTGCTTTGAAGACGCCGTCGTCGGTCATGGCAGATAATAGGTGACCAAATGGTCACGTGTCAAGCCGCGTCCTGGCGACGACAATCACCGCTCGGCAACTTCGGCCAACGTCCATATCCGGGAGTTCTCTCGTGTCTCGCTCGGTCTTTGCCATCGCGCTGTGCCTGATCGCCGCACCAACCGCGTTCGCTCAGACACGCTCTGATGATTCGGTACGCGTCGCCGTGGATCGCGTCTTTGCCCAGTGGAATCGCACCGACTCTCCCGGATGTGCCCTCGGTGTCTCGCGCGGCGGGAAGATGATCTACGAGAAGGGATACGGCATGTCGAACCTCGAGGACGACATCGCCATCGACCCGAGCTCGATCTTCCATGTGGCGAGCGTGTCGAAGCAGTTCACCGCCATGGCGACGATGCTGCTCGCGCACGAAGGAAAGCTCGCGCTCGATGACGATATCAGGAAATACTTGCCGGAGCTTCCGAGCTACGGTCACACGATCACCGTGCGGCATTTGCTCACGCACACGAGTGGACTCCGGGACCAGTGGGACCTGCTGTACTTCGCGCGTGGCCGATTCGACGAAGACCGCATCACCGAAGCCGACGTCCTCGACATCGTCTCACGACAGAAAGGCGTCAACTTCGTGCCGGGCGCGGAGTACCTCTATAGCAACACGGGCTTCACGCTGCTTGGCACGATCGTCAAGCGCGTGAGCGGGAAGTCGCTGCGCGACTTCGCCGACGAACGAATCTTCAAGCCGCTCGGCATGATGCGCACGCACTTTCACGATGACTACACGATGGTCGTGAAGGGACGGACATCGGCGTACGTGCGCACCGATGGTGTGTGGCACGTGAGCATCCCTAACTTCGACACCTACGGCGCCACGAGTCTGTACACCACCGTCGGAGATCTTCTCAAGTGGGAAGCGAACTTCGAGCATCCCATTGTCGGCGACGCCGCGCTGCTCCGCGCGATGCAGACGAGTGCCGTGCTCACCAACGGCGACAGCACCGGCTATGGATTCGGCATTGCGACGGAGATCTATCGCGGTGCGCGTTTCGTCGAACACGGCGGCGCCGATGCCGGCTATCGCTCGTTTGTCGGGAGATTTCCGGAGCACGATCTGGCGATCGCGGTCGCGTGCAACACCGTTGTGAACACGGCTGCGGTCGCGCACTCCGTGGCCGACGTCTATTTGGGAAGCGTCCTCGAGCCCAAGCCGCCGGGAGTGAGCGCGCAGTCGAAGCCCTCGGCCAGTGAGCTGGCGGCGAAGGCGGGAGTGTACGTCAATTCCATCACCCACGCCCCGACCTGGATCGCGGTGCGCGATGGCAACCTCGCAATCGGCCGCACCGCGGGGCCCCCACTGATTCCGCTGTCGAGCTCGCGCTTTCGCGTGGCGGAAGCTCCAGTGGAATTCGAGTTCAAACCAAACGGTGATCTGGTGCAGACGTCACTCGGCTGGCCCGCACGTCATCCGGTGACGCTCGTGCGGAACACGGAAGTCACGCCAAGCCGCGCCGAGCTGGAGCGGTACGCGGGCAAGTACTACAGTGAAGAGTTGGATGCGACGTACACCGTGACGGCGACCGATACGAGCCTCGAGTTACGGACGCGGATGGGTGGGCCGAAGACGGAGACGCCCGCTTACAAGGACGCGTTTGTTGGAGATTTCCTGCTCGAGTTCGCCCGCGACAGTAAGGGAGCCATCACGGGGATGTCGATGAGCAGCGGCAGAGTGAGGCGCGTGCGGTTCGTCCGGCGGTAAGGTGTCGCCGCCCGGCGCATGTCCAGTCCGGGGAACCTCAGTCTCCGACTAGTTGCCCGGCTTCGCCCGCATTCGATTGTTCTTGGCGTTGTGCTCGAGCTCGCACAGCCCGAGCGCTTCCATGAGCGGCGGCACGTAAACGCCGAACCGGCCACGCAGCCCTTTCTTCATTCCGTACCAACCGCCGACGGGATTGCTCGGCGAGCGCCCCCACCCCTCGACAGTCGCGTCCTTCGCCGGCTTCTGCTCGTCGGCGCCGCCGAGCTCGACCCAGTCGCCCTTCGCTTTCAGCATCGAGTGCAGATCGTCGATGCAGCGGGCGTCGTAAAACAGAATGGTCTTCCCGACGGTGCACACGAGTACGGTTTTTCCGTCCTTCTCGTCGACGTGCATCGTGTATTCAGCCGTGCCGGGCGCGGTTGTGAGCTGCCACGGGTTTGTTTTTGTGCGAGTCAACTTGGTCATGGAGCTGTCTCTGTGAAGGATTGAATTCTAGCGCGACGCGTTCGAGCCATCGTACCGTCCCACCTCATGTAGCACGGACGTCACCGGCAGCACGTCGCAGCGATCGCGCACGCCCGCGGTGAACGTCTTGAAAGACTCGAGCGCTTGCAGTGGATTGGCGTTCGGATCGTCCACAGACGCCACGTGGACGAAGGTCACGCCGTCGTCGAGGCGATACGACGCGTAGCGCAGTCCGCCCGGCGACGCGCGCTGGAGCGCGCCGAAGACCTCCTCGATCAGACGTGCGTTTTCTTTTGCCCGCTCCGCTTTCACGGTGTAGCGCACCATGATGTGTTTCACGCCATGCCCCTCACGGTCCGCCGCGACGGCCGGAGCAACGGAATGACAATGACCGGCAGGAGCACCCACGGAATGTCGGTGAGAAACTTGATGTGATATTCCGGTGAGGCGAGCGCGTGTGGCACCATCGCGATCGCGTGCGCAACGTTCGCCCAGATGGTGAAGTCGAGGAACATTGCGTGCGCGAGCGGATCGCGCGCGGCGCGCAGAATGAAGATCGACCACACCACGTAGACCGCCAGCAGCATCGGCGCGACGTGATCGCTGACGTGATCCCAGATCAGCCAGTGCATCCCTCCGCCGACGTCCAGTGACGATGGCTGGACGATGAAGCCGAGCAGCAGTGCCGAAAAGAGAACGAGCGACAGCGCGCCGTAGACGCGGAGGAATATCTTCAGTAATCCAGTTTTCGAGCTGTCCATCGGCTGATCCCGGAGAGAGGATGCGTCGGCTTGGCCGGCGCTTTGGTGCGCCTCTCTGGTAAGTCGATGCTGAGCACCCAAAAGGATACGTCTCGGAATTCACACTCTCGCGTATCCTTTCGCGGGTCGAGCTTCGTCTCTCTCGATGGCGCCACGCGCCGCCGTCCCTTTTGTTGACTGATTTCTCTTTTCTATCCGTTCGCAATGCCGCCGACGCGTACGCCCGAGCACGACCTGACGCCCGCGCTACTGAACGCGATCTCTCAGTCGCGTAAACTGTTCAACTCCGCGGCTGGCGAGCTTCGTCCGCGGCTGCATCGCTTCTGCTCGCGCATGTGCGGCTCCTCGCTCGACGGCGAGGACGTGGTGCAGGAAACGCTCGCCGAGGCGTTCTACGGTCTGTCGACGCTGAAAGACGCATCGCGCTTCGAGCCCTGGCTGTTTCGCATCGCCTATCACAAGTGCATCGATCACCTGCGCCGCGAGAAACGGCGCGACAGCGACGTCGCGTTGGATGACGAGCACGATCGCGCCAACGACTCTGACGATGCGTCCGTCGTTGATGCGCCGATCGATGAGGCACTCGCGATGCTCGTCGGTGAGCTGCCACCGAAGGAGCGCGCCGCCGTGCTGCTCAAAGATGTGCTCGACTACTCACTCAATGAGATCGCCGAGATCGCGGACTCGACGCTCGGCGGCGTCAAGGCGGCGCTGCATCGGGCGCGCGCGAAGCTGCACGCGCGTCCCGCGCCACCGGTGATCGCCGAGCTCGACGTCGATCAACGCAGATTGTTCGAGGCGTACGCCGAGTGCTTCAACCGGCGCGATTGGGAAGCGCTGCGGAATCTCGTCGCGGCCGACGCGCGGCTGGAGATCGTCGGAGCATCGGAGGGTCGTATGGCCGAGCTCGGCGCGACATATTCGGGCAACTACACGAATCTTCCGTGGGAGTGGCACTTGTCGGTTGGTCTGATTGACGGCGAGACGGTCATAGTGCACTCGCGGCGATCCGGATCGGAGTGGCAGCCGCATACGGCGATCAGGCTGTGGTGGCGGGACGGCCGAGTCGTGCGCATCAGAGACTATATCCATGTCGAGTATCTGTTGAGCAGATGAGACTACGATCGAGACTTCGCCTTGCGCCTATTCCCATCCTGCTCGCGCTGTGCGGCTGTATTTCGCATACCGAAAAGGAGCTCCTCCCCTGGTTCAAGGTGCGGACGACGAAGCACTGGACACCCAACGGCTTGGGCGGCTCGGTCCTCACACAGTCGTATCATGTCAAGCAATTCGGGCCGTTCTGGAAGGCGCTCAAGGACGTTGGTATCGGCGGAGCGCGCGCGCTCGACGGCAACACTGTGCTCTTCGCGGCGAGCGGCAACTTTCGACTGATCCACAGGGGCGGTGCGACGTCGATCCCCGCGTGCACCAGCGAATATGTCGGTGGCCCGAAGCGAGATGCTCGCGACGCGCGGGTGGGGTCGCGGGAATCCGGTAGGCCGCTGTCTGCGCGTCGGCGACGACAGCCTTCCGTGCGCGACGGTGATCGGCGTCGTCGAGAACGTGCGCCGGCAGAGCATCTTCGAGGATTCGACGAACACCGTGTACCTCCCGCTCGCGCAGGCTCGCACGTCGCTCAACGCGCGGCTCATCGTCGCGCGCGCCGCGGGCGATCCGGCGGCCGTCGCCGAAACGGTGCGTCGCGCGATGCAGACCGCGGCACCGCAACTGCCATTCGCCAACGTCCATCTCGTGAAGAACGAGCCGATCGTGCGGCACGAAACGCTGCCGTTCCGGCTCGGCGCGGCGATGCTGGGCGTCTTCGGCGTGCTCGCGCTGCTGCTCGCCGCGGTGGGTGTCTATGGCGTGATCTCGTACGACGTTGGGCAGCGCACGCGAGAGATCGGCGTGCGCATGGCGCTCGGTGCGCGCGGTGCAAACGTGGCGTCGCTCGTCATGCGCGACGCACTGGGCGTGGTGGCGATTGGCGGCATCATCGGAGCGGCCATCGAGCTCGCCGGCGGCCGCGCCTTGGCGCCGCTGCTCTACGAAACTTCGCCGCGCGATCCGGTCGTGCTCGGGGGCGTCGCGCTGTTGCTGCTCGTTGTAGCGACGCTGGCCTGCCTGCTCCCGGCGCGCCGCGCGATGCGCGTCGACATCAATGTCGCCATCCGCGAACAGTAGCGGCGCCTCGCGTCATCGCAGCGGTACCCATCGCGCCGCGCCGGTGGCCTTCGTTACAACGACCAAGCCGAAGTTTGGAATGGCCACCGCAAAGCGAGGAAAGCGCACGAACCACTCGGTGCCCTTGTCCCAAACCTCGGGATGCTCTGCGTCATAGATGCCCGGAGCGGTCGAGGCTGTGAGAACGGGCAGCGCGCGCGCAATGGCGGCGTCAGTGGTCGCGCAGAGCACGCTCATGGCGTCGGAGCAATGCGTTGTCGCACGAGCGTGCGGATCTTCTCCACGACCGGCTGGCTGGCGCCACCGTAGTTCGACATCACGACGGCCACGTAGCCCGTTCCCTTGAAGACATCCAGGTTTGAGCTGATGCCGGGAAATCCGCCGCTGTGCCCGACGATGTTCGTCTGCGGATCGACCCCGAAGCCATAGCCGTACTCCGGCGACTTCACGCCGGGCTTGGGCGTTGTCATCAACTCGAACGTCGCCGGCCGGATGAGCGTGCCGCCCTTGAGCGCCTCCGCGAACCGAAGCAGGTCGCCGGCGGTCGAGTAGCCACCGCCGGCCGGTCCGCCTCGAATGACGTGCATGAAGATGTTGTTGCGAAACCGCTTCGTGCCGTCCTCGGCGTATTCCTTCTGGTAGCCGACCGCGAGGTTCGGATTGACGCGATCCAACTCGTAGGCGTCGGTGCTCGCCATCCCCGCCGGTTTGTAGAGATGCTCGCGGACGTAGTCGAAGTAGTCTTGCTTCGTGACGACCTCGATCACCTTGCCGAGGACGAGCATGCCTGTGTTGCTGTACGACCACCGCGTTCCCGGCTCGAACGCCAGCGAATCGCCCCTGGCGAGCTGCAGCATCTCATCGACCGTGCGGTACCGGGCCCGCGAGGATTTCTCGAACTCGTCGTTGAAGTAGCTGCCGAGTCCGGCGGTGTGGGTGAGCAGATGCTTGATGCGGATCTTCTGGGCCGCCGCGGCGTTGGGAAAATCGGGAATGAACTTCGAGAGCGGATCGTCGTACGACAGTTTTCCCTGCTCGACGAGCTGCGCGATCGTCACCGCCGTGAACATCTTGTTCATCGAGCCGAGATTGAACTTCGTGTCAATGTTGTTCGGCGCGTTGAAGTCCTTGTTCGCCTGTCCGAAGGCGCCGGTATAGATCGTCTTTCCGTCCTTCGCCAGCAGCACCGTGCCGGAGAACAGATCAGCTTTCGCGAGCGTGCCGACGTACTGCTGGAGCGCCGCCGCCATGTCGGCATCGTTCGTCAGACGCGGCTCGGCCACCGCCATTTTCGGCTGCGGTCGCTGCTGACCGACTCCGGCGACGCGGTACGGTGCCGCGTCTTCTACGTCGACGAGTAACGCCATCAGCTCACCGGTGAGCTTTCGTTTCACCAGTGCCGTCGTGCGCGTCGGTGCTTGGGTTTGCACGTCGACCCAATCCAGCCCACCCGTCTGCTCGTGCTGTCCCATGAAGAAGTTGATGTGGGCCTGCATCGGGAGCCCGCGCATGCGGGTGGAGAATGCGCTGTCGACGTACGCCTTGATCGAAGCGGGAGTCGCGGAGCCGATCAGCGCGACCAGCTCATGGGCGCGACGGGTGGCCGGCGATTGCGCGTGAAGCTTTCCCATCATCGGAGTGGCGAGAGCGAGGGCGGCGGCGGAGACCAACGTGATGTGGCGATTCATGGTAGTACTCCGAACGTGGATGAGCACAGCGTTGAATCCGCGGCAAGACGACGGCAAAGGGCGGCGAAACCTGTTGGTTCCCCCGCCCTGGCCCCGTTTTTTCCGTTGACAAATTGCGGCGATTTCCAGAGTCGCTGTCCTGCAGAGGCGCCGGCCGGAATCGAACCGGCGAATAGCGGTTTTGCAGACCGCTGCCTTACCACTTGGCTACGGCGCCACGTCTTTCTCAAAGGTACCGTCGCGCGCCGAGCCACTCAAGCCGCTGCGCGTCACGCTTCCGCTAGCAGCCTTGCGTATACGCCCGCGTCGACGTTCCCGCCACTCACGATGCAGCAGACGCTCTTTCCCGCGAACCGCTCCGGCTCAGTGAGCAGCGCACCGATCGCCAGCGCCCCGGTCGGCTCGACCTTGAGATTCACCAGCGAGAACGCCAGCCGCAGCCCCTCGACGATCCGCTCTTCCGGCACCTCGACGATCCCCGCCAACCCTTCGCGCAGGATCTCCCACGTGTACTTGCCGAGCGCGAGCGTCCGCGCCCCATCGGCGATCGTCTGCGGCTCGCGCTCGTTGCGCACGATGTGACCCTCGCGCAGCGACCGCGCTCCGTCGTTCGCCATCGCCGGCTCGGCGGCGACGACGTCCACGCGCACTCCCGCGCGCTTCACCGCCATCACCATCCCCGACGCCAGCCCGCCGCCGCCGAGCGGCGCGACGATCGTGTCGATACCGAGCTTCGCCGCGATGATCTCGCTGCCCAACGAGGAATTGCCCTCGATCACCAGCGGATCGTCGAAGGCGCTCGCGAGGTATGCGTCGGGCTGCTCGGCCGCGAGCTGCGCCACGCGCTCGGCGCGCGCGACCTTCGTCGTGTCGACGAGATCGACCGACGCGCCGTACGCGCGCACGGCGTCGACCTTCACGCGCGCGGAATTGTGCGGCATGACGACGGTGCACGATTTGCCGAATAGACTGCACGCGTAGGCGATCCCCTGCCCGAAATTTCCCGACGACGCCGCGATCACGCGCGCGTTCGGAATGTTCTTCGCGACGTTGTAGCCCGCGCGAAACTTGAAGCTGCCGGTGAGCTGGAACGTCTCGCTCGCCAGCACCACGCGCGCGCCGACGCGCTCGGCGAGCCGGGGCGCGTCGATGAAGGTCGTCGGCCGGGGAGAGATCGTCGGTGGCATGCGGGAGAACATAACGCCATCTTCCCTGCTCATCGACATGCGCCGCATCGTCATCGCCAGCATCGCTCTGGCAAGCTGTACCGCGTTGACCGCCGCCGCGCGCGCGCAGGTGCCGGCCGACAGCGCGCATCGCACGGGTCCCGTCGTCACCGAAGGCCAGCGCGTCCGCGTCTGGAGCAATCTCGATCTCGTGTCAGGCTTTCTCGCCCGCAGGGGGAAAGTCGTCTCCATCGACCGCGACACGCTCAGCGTGCTGGAGGATGATGACTCCATTCCCCGCCGCATCGCGATCGCCGCGATTACGCGCATCGACGTGAGCCGCGGCGTCATTCCGCGAAGGCAAGGCATTCTTCGCGGCGCGAAGTACGGCGCATTCGTCGGGGTCGCCACGTCGCCGCTGCTCGCCATCCGCGACCGCCACAATGGTGACAATGTCGCCACCGTCGCGCGCACTGTCATACGCGATGCCTTCATCACGGGGTCGATTGGAACCGTCATCGGTGCCTTCCTCGGCACGGCGACGCACCACACGATCTGGGAGCGCGTCCCGTTGGCCCGCGCGGCGTCGATCGCGCCGGCGCCGGGCGGGGGCTACTCGGCCACCGTGCGCATCGCGTTTTAGCGCCCCCAACGCAGGTAGCGGCACGGGCGTACTACAAAGACGAATGCCTTCGTCACTCAACGCTCGGCGCACCACTATGTCATTGCTGAATTCTTCACCCGCGCGCGGGTCTGTTTCAAGCTTGCTGCTCGTCGTCACGGCGCTGTTCGCCGGCTCACTCGCGCCCGCCGTGCTTCGCGCGCAGGTCGGATCGACCACCGACATCCTCACCGGCGTCGTCAAGGCGCCCGATGGTACGCCCATCGTCGGCGCGACGGTCACCGCGAAGTCGACCGAGACGCAGATCAATCGCTCCAAGCAGACGGACAACAACGGCCGCTACACGATCGTCTTCCCCGACGGCGGCGGCACGTATCAGTTGACGGTTCGCTACATTGGCATGGCGCAGCGCACCATCACGGTGATGCGGCAGGGCGACGAGGATCAGATCCTCACCAACATCGCGATGACGACGACGGCGACCCGGCTGCAGGACGTCGTCGTGCGCGCGCCGCCGCAGCGGAATCGCGTCGATCCGCCGACGCCCGGCTCGACCGAACGGCTCCTGACGCCCGACCAGATCTCGCGTCTGCCGATCGACGCCAGCGACATGCTCGCGCTCGCCACCCTCGCGCCTGGCGTCGTGGGTCTCGACGCAACGGACTCGACGGCGTCCGCATTCTCCGTCGCCGGCCAACGCTCCGACCAGAACAGCATCACGCTCGACGGCCTGTCGTACGGCGCGAACTCGATTCCGCAGGACGCAGTACGCGGCACCCGCGTGATCACGTCGACGTACGACGTCGCACGCGGCCAGTTCAGCGGCGGGCAGATCGCATCGACCACCCGCAGCGGCACGAACGT
>JALZAE010000173.1 GCA_030948535.1 Gemmatimonadota bacterium
GTCTCCGGCACCTCCTCTGGCGATAGTCGGCCGACGGCTGGGAGCCGAACCAACGCACTCCCCGGAATCGCTTCGTGGAGGCGTTGAGGGAGGCCTTCAGCGAGCCAGGGATCGGCCTCGCCCCACACGATGAGGGATGGCGCAACGATCGTCCCCAGATCGAGCTCCTGGACGTCCTCGGCCTTGAGCGCCCCGGCCAAGGCGAGCAGGTGGGTGACGCCGCTCTGCCCGACGTAAGGCGCCAGGTAACGCGCCACGAGGCCGTCTGGCATCGCGGCCGGATCGACGACGCTGCGCTCGAGCGGCTCGCGCAGCACCGACGCCACGCCCAGAATGTCGCGCGCGATCCGGAGCGCGAAGCGCGCGGTCGCCCGCTGCACCTCGCGCACGTCCCGGCCCGGACACTCGTCGAAACCGACGCTATTGATCAGCACGAGCCCGTCGACGCTCGCGGGCGACATCGCCGCGAGCCGCAGTGCCACTCCTCCGCCAATGTCCACGCCGGCGACCGTAAACCGAGAGACGCGCATGGCGAGCATCGCGCGCCGAACGTACTCGGCTTGCTCCGCGATGGAGTAGTCGGCCTCGACGGGACGATCGGATTCGCCGTAGCCCATGAGATCGACGGCGAGGGCGGTGTAACCGGCCGCGGCCAACGCCGGCGCGACCGACCGCCACAAAAAGCTCGAGGTGCCAAAGCCATGCAGCAGCACGATCGCGTGACCGCCCTGGCCATAGCGCTCCACGTGCACCGCTCCTGGCCCTGCGGGCACCTGGAAGAGGTCGGCATCGAGAAGGGGGTCGGTGCGGCGGACGGACACGGCGAACGCTCCTGAAGGACCCTCGGTGACGACGCGCTGCGCCGCACGTAACGACCGTCAAGCACGGTCGTTCGGATGTTCCAACAAGGTAGACGCGAATTTCCTTGCGCAATCGGGGTGCCGGGGTGTTTTTTTCGACAAGCGGGTCAGGTCAGACTCGCGCATTCCAGGGGCAGTCGCATGGCGAAGGAGCCCGAGCAGACGTACGACGAAGGACGCGCGCGTAATTTGGAAGCGATGCTCCGAGCACTGGCGGCGCGCATCCTCGAGCTCGATGCGCGCGGAGAGTTGCTCGCGCAGGGCGGTGAGCTCACGCAGCGCATCGGCGATGTGCGTAGCGAGTTGTTCCACTACGAGGTGCGGGTCACGTACGACACACCCGAAGTGGCGGATAGCCGCCGCGTCGTGGATGAAGCCCTCCAACAGAGCGATCCAGAATGGCAAAAGACCGAATGGAAGGGCGAGGACGACGAAACAACGTGGTGAAATCGCGCCGCGACGGATCCACGCGATGGTTCTACGCCGGCATGGGTGCGATCGCCCTCGCCGGGATCGCCTTCCTCGCCTACAAGTCGTGGGACGCGAAGACCTCGAGCGCGGCGACGCTCGCGCTTCCGGTGGTGACGCCGGCGCAGGCAAAGCCATACGTGCTCGGCAAGGACGACGCGCCAGTGCTGGTGACCGAGTTCGCCGACTTCGAGTGCCCCGGCTGCGGACAGTTCGCCACCGTCACCGAGCCTGACGTGCGCAGGCTGCTCGTCGAGCAGGGAAAGATCAGGTATCAGTTCGTCGACTTTCCGCTGCCGATGCATCCCAACACCATTCCGGCGTCGAACGCGGCGGCCTGCGCCGACGATCAGGGAAAGTTCTGGCAGATGCATGACGCCCTGTTCAACGGCCAGCCCGACTGGAACGGCGAAGCGACGAAAAAACCGAAGGGGAAATTCAAGGAGTATGCGCAAGCGGCGGGGATGGACGTCGCCGCGTGGGAGAAGTGCTTCGACGCGCAAACGCACATGACGCGCGTGTTGGGGAATAGAGCCATGTCCGAGCAGCAGCAGATCCAGCAGACGCCGACGTTCATCATCGGCAATCGTAAGGTGATCGGCGCGGTAGGCTACGACAAATTCAAGAGCTACGTCGACAGCGCCGCGGCCGATGCCGCGGCGAAGCCCGCCGTCGCGCCGAAGGATGTTGAAAAGCGCATTCCCCTGGACAGCGCGAAAAAGAAGCCAACGCCCGGCTCGTGAGTCCTCGCCGGGCCATTGCGCTCCTCTCGCTGCTCGGCCTGTTCGTCGCGCTGTATCTGACGCTGTACCACATGGGACTTGTCGGAGCGCTCAGCTGTTCTGTCGGCTCATGCGAGACGGTGCAGTCGAGCAAGTACGCGATGTTCATGGGAATGCCGGTCGCAGCGTTAGGCCTGGGCGCGTACGTCGTACTGCTGGCGATGGCGATGGCGGGGCTTCAGCTGCGTTGGGAAGAGTCGATGACGGTGTCGCGCGCGCTTGCGGCGGTGTCTGGAGTGGGATTCGTGTTCTCAGTGTGGCTGACATACCTAGAGCTTTTTGTCATTCACGCGATCTGCCAGTGGTGCGTGATATCGGCCATTCTGATGACGTTGATCTTTGTAGCGAGTCTGATAGACAACAGACGTGAAACATCAGACGTCAGTAGTCAGAAGTCAGATGTCATTGCGGATGGTGCGTAGTGTGCATACTTGGGCATTGCGGGACGTTTTCTCACTCGGCCGCGGTGATCCACGATGTTCAATCGCTTCTTTCC
>JALZAE010000185.1 GCA_030948535.1 Gemmatimonadota bacterium
GAGTTCGACCGCCTCGCCAACGGACACGGCGCGCAGTCCTGGACCGAGAACTCCTTGCGTACGCTGGAGGAGCACCTGGCCAGCGTCGCGATCGCGCGCCGTGCGCTGTCGATGGCGATCGATCGCGTTGCTCTTTTTCCCACGCGCTACGACGTCGCCGAGCGCGCGCGTCGCGCGTTGCCCGCGCGCGTGGCCCGAACCTCATTGGGCGCCGGTGCTCCCGCTCCGCTCCCGCGGCTCGCGGACTCCGCGGCCGTCGAGCATACGCTGCACGACTACTTGGGCTACGCCGATGCCGTCGTCGCCGCGGCGCGCGAGCACGACCAGGACGTCGCCTTCTTCTGGGAGTACTTCATTGGCCACATGGGCGGCATCAAACCGTTCAGCGCGGACGAGCGGTACCTCTACGGCGCTGAGCGCGCCACACGCCCCGAGGACGTGCAGTACAACTTTGCGATGCGTGATCGCATCCGCGCGCATCTCGACAGCGTGCGCGTTCCGTTGATCGATCCGATGCCCGAGCTCCGGCGCTATGACGGCACCGTGTGGATCGACTACCTGCACTACACCAAGAATGGCAATCGCTTCATGGCGGAGGTGATGTACGACCGCCTCAAGCCATTGATTTACGCGCGCGCGGCGCGCGTCCGCGCCGGGGCAAGTGCCCTCGCGCGCTAACGCTCAGACGGTCTGGCGAGTCCAGTTCGCCGCCTCTCCGGTCGATACTTGAGGCATGTCGTCCTCCGTGCTCGACCCACGCTCAGGCGTTGGGTCGCCATCGTCGCGCGCGTTGCAGCCCGGGCTGGTCAATCTCTCCGAGATTCTGTCGGCGCTCTCACACGCGCTCGATCTCACCGAGGGCCAGCCCGCCGGGCACACCATCCGCTCCTGCATCATCGGCATGCGCATCGCCGAGTCGATGGGGCTGGAGGACGACCTGCGCTCGGCGCTCTACTTTGCCCTGCTCCTCAAGGATGCCGGCTGCTCGAGCAATGCGGCGCGGTTCGCCGCGCTGTTCGGGACGCCGGACCAGACGGTGAAGCGCGAGATGAAGCGCGTCGACTGGCACAAAGGAATTCAGATGGCGATGCAGACCGCGCGCACCGTCGGCATTGGCGCGGCGTGGACGACGCGGCTTCGCCACTTTGTCGGCATCGCGCGCACCAAGCACGCGACGCGCGATCTGATTCAGATCCGCTGCGATCGCGGCGCTGGTATCGCGTTGCAGCTCGGCTTTCCCACCGCGACGGCCGATGCGATCCGCTCGCTGGACGAGCACTGGTGCGGCGAGGGATATCCGGCCGGCCTGTCCGGCGAGCAAATCCCGCTGCTGTCCCGGATCGCGAACATCGCGCAGACCGTGGAGCTGTTCTGCGCCATGGGGGGTGTCGATGCGGTGCGACGCGTCGTGAAGGAACGGCGCGGTACGTGGTTCGATCCGCATTTGGCCGACGAGGTGCTTCGCTGGAGGCGCGACGATCCGTTCTGGGACAATCTCCGCGACGCGAGCGCCGCGCGGTTGGTCGTGGCGTGCGAGCCGCGCGATCACGTGCGCCGCGTCGATGACTCTGGACTCGATCTCGTGGCGCGCGCCTTCGCCGACATCATCGACGCGAAGTCGCCGTACACCTTCCGGCACTCGAGCAACGTCGCCGAGTACGCGCGCGGCATCGGTCGCGTGATGGGACTCGATTCCGCGGAGCAGCGTCGCCTCTATCGGGCCGGTCTCCTGCACGACATTGGCAAGCTCGGTGTATCCAGCGGGACACTCGACAAACCCGGCGCTCTCACGAACATCGAGCGAGCCGAAATCGAGAAGCATCCCGCATGGACCTGGGAAATTCTGTCGCGCGTCTCGGCCTTCGATGACTTCGCGTGGCTGGCCAGCGTGCATCACGAGCGGTTGGATGCCAGCGGATATCCGTGGAAGCTCCCCGGCGGCGATCTCGATACGCCGTCGCGTATTCTCGCCGTCGCCGATGTCTACGAGGCGCTCACGGCCGACCGGCCCTACCGCGAAGGCATGCGCCGCGAGCAGGCGCTCGGCATTCTGCGAAAAGAAGCCGGATCTAAGCTCTGCGTGTGCGCCGTCGAAGGCCTCGAGGCGCTCCTCAAGTAGAGAGGCGTCCTCCGCCGCGCTTGGAGCAAGCGCCAGTACGCGATCAGCGCGGTGAAGCCGCTGGCGAATAGGGCGATCGCCGAGTAGTGCACACGCGTTCGAATCGACCAGTACCGCTTGACCCAGGCGATGCCGGTGCTCACAACCAATGCGCACGCCAGCGGCGGCGGACCAGCGCGCTGAGCAGCACGATCACAATCGCCGTGAACAGACGCGAGTTCGTCGCCGCGGACTCGTACGAGGTAAGCCGCAGTGCGGTGCAAGCCTTGCCTCACGGTCCCCCAAGCCCTAACCCCCAAGCCCCCAGCTCCCAATGAAAGACCCGCGCTGGCCTCAAACCCTCTGGATCGTCCGCCACGGCGAGAGCGCCGGAAACGTCGCGCGCGAGCAGGCGACCGCGGCCGGCCGCCTACTCATCGACATCGCCGGCCGTGATGTCGATGTCCCATTGAGCTCGCTCGGCGAGCGACAGTCGGTCGCGCTCGGCCGATGGTTCGCCGAGATGCCGGCAGACGATCGGCCGCGGGTTGTGCTCGTCTCGCCCTATCGGCGCGCGGTGCATACAGCGCAATTGATTCGGGAGGCCGGCGGATTTCATCCGTCGAACAACGATCTCATCGTCGATGAGCGTCTACGTGAAAAGGAATTTGGCGTGCTCGACCGGCTCACCCCGCTCGGCATCCGGGAGCGCTATCCGGAGCAGGCAGAGTTTCGGCGGCTGCTGGGCAAGTTCTATCACCGGCCGCCGGGCGGGGAAAGCTGGTGCGACGTGATCCTTCGGCTGCGCAGCGCCCTCGACACGATTTCGCTGCACTACCGCGGCGAGCGCGTGCTCATCGTCTGCCACCAGGTGATCGTGCTCTGCCTTCGATATCTGGTCGAATGCATGACCGAGGACGAGATTCTCGCCGTCGATCGCGCGGCCGATGTCGCCAACTGCGGCGTGACGACCTATGAGTACGACGAATCCGTGGGACAGCACGGCAAGCTCGTGCTCCGCGATTTCAACTTTGTCGCACCGCTCGAGCGGCAAGGTGCACCGGTGACCACAGCGCCCGACGTGCCTGCCGCCAAGTAGGTCCACGCGACCAGTTTAGCGAGTTACCAATCCGTCAATCTCTATGTGCGATTCCGGACACCGTGTCCCGGCATCGAGACACATCTCTCGTCATGACACGATCGTGACGTTCGCTAAGCAACCTTTTGGCAATGATTTACGTCATACGGTTAAGGGCACGCTTCTCGCCTTAGGCGGGGCTGAAGCCCAAGCACACGAACCCAGCAGAAAACCGTATGGCTACGACTCTCACTCCACTTCGCACGGTCGAATACGTCGCGATTACCGCGGCGCCGGGACGTCGTCGGGCCGCTCTTCCTGAGCGACGCATTGTCACGTCAATCGAGCCCGATGGCGTCGAGCGCGGGATGCTGGAACGGGCGACGCAAGGCCGCTACAAGATCCTCGAGCTACTCGGCCGCGGAGGGATGGGGGCCGTTTATCTCGCTTGGGAATACGCTCTCGAGCGCAACGTCGCGATCAAGATCCTGTCGCCGAAATTCCGGCTCTCGCTCGAGGATCGTGAGCGCTTCCGCCGCGAGGCGCGCATCTGTGCCAGCCTCGCGCACGCCAGCATCGTTCCGATCTACACGTTCGGTGACGCCGAGGGGCTGCCGTATTTCGTGATGCGTTACGTGAGCGGCGAATCGCTGGCGCAGCGCCTGGCGCGCCTCGGGCGATTGACCGTCGACGCTACGGCGACCGTGCTGATCGATGTCGCCGACGCGCTCGCGTGCGCGCATCGCAAGGGTGTCATCCACCGCGACATCAAGCCCGAGAACATTTTGTTCGACGAAGAGACGGGGCGCCCAGTGCTGACCGACTTCGGCGTCGCGACGCTGCGCACGTCCGAGCACTCGATCTCGGAGGTTCGGAAAAAGCTCGGCACGCCCGACTACATGTCTCCCGAGCAGGCGCTCGGCGAGCATGACTTCGATGGCAGAAGCGATGTGTACGCGCTCGGCGTGGTTGGATTCCAGATGTTGGCGGGAAGACTGCCGTTCATTGGCAACACGGATCGATGGATCGCGGCGCAGCACGTCGCGGTTGAAGCGCCGGCGCTCGAGGGATTCGTCTCGAGCATCGATCCGACGATCGCCAGCATCGTGAACCGCTGCTTGGCCAAGGACCCGGAAAATCGGTGGCGCGACAGCTCCGAGCTTCGCGACGCGCTGATCGCGTCGACGACCTCCAAGTCCGGGGGCCGCGGCCGTCGCTGGTCGCTCCGGAGCCTCTTCGCTCGCTGATCGCGTCCACCGCGCGGCGACCAAGCTCGCTAACGGGCTCGGACCCTAAGAGACGCCGGTCTACCGCGGGTGGACTCTTCTTAACATGGTCACGGTGAGTCATACAAGGGACGGCGCGTGCGCACCCGATTCCAGTGGCGCACAGGAGCGCAGGCGCGCCGGCTCGCAGCGTGTAAGCGCCCGCGCCGCCGGAGCCGGGCGCCCATGCCGGGCCGTGCGCGATGAACCCAACGCGCGCGCGACGGTTCGCGGGCGCCTGCGCAGCATCCTACGCTCTTGTGGCGTATACTCTTGACGTCCAATTTCTGAGTCGCCGCCCGACCTTCGCGGGCGCGTTCTCCTCTCCAGTCGCGCAGGTCCTCATGAGATTCCATCCTAGCCTGTCCCTCGTGGCGGCGGCCATGCTCGCCATGCCGCTCGCGGCGCAGAGCCGCGCCACCCTCGACTCGTCGACGCTCGCCTCGTTCCGATGGCGCTCCATCGGACCCGCGAATATGGGCGGCCGTGTCTCCGACATCGCCGGCATCCCGAGTCCGTCCAAGACCTTCTATGTCGCGGCCGCCGCGGGGGGAGTGTTCAAGACAACCAACGCGGGAACGACCTTCCAGCCCGTGTTCGAGAACGAGCGGGTCGCCTCGATGGGGGCGCTCGCGATCGCGCCGAGCGATACCAATCAAGTGTGGGTGGGCACGGGCGAGCAGAATTCGCGCAACTCGATGGAGCCGGGCGGTGGCATCTACAAGTCCACCGACGGCGGCAAAAGTTGGAAGCTGATGGGACTCGTCGAGACGCAACAGATTTCGCGCATCGTCGTCCATCCGACCGATCCGAATATCGTCTACGTCGCGGTGCTGGGACACGCGTGGGGACCGAACAAGGAGCGCGGTCTCTACAAGACGACCGACGGCGGACAGACCTGGCAGATCGTGAAGTTCGTCAGCGACAAGGCCGGCTTCATCGATGTCGCGATGGATCCGAGCGATCCGAATACGCTCTATGCGTCGAGCTACGAGCGCATGCGCGGTCCGTATTTTCTGCAGTCGGGCGGACCGGGATCGGGGCTTTGGAAGACCAGCGACGCCGGCAAGACGTGGACGGAGCTCAAGGGCGGCGGGTTCCCGGCGACGCTGAAGGGGCGCATCGGTCTGGCCGTCTCGATGTCGAATCCGCAAGTGGTGTACGCGCTGGTCGAGGCGGATTCGATGCGCGGCGCCAAGGCGCCCTTCATGGTCCCACTCGCCGATTCCGCCAACGCGAACGCGCCGAAGACGAAGCGTTTGCTCAGCGGTCTCTATCGCTCGGCCGATGGCGGCAAGACGTGGCAATGGATGAATGGCAACGACGTGCGTCCGTTCTACTACTCGCAGGTCCGCGTGGACCCGAAGAATCCGGATCGCGTGTACTGGTCATCGACGCCGGTGAACTTCTCCGATGACGGCGGCAAGACGGTGCGCACGGCGACCGTCGGCATCCACGTCGACCACCATGCGATGTGGATCGACCCCAAGGATCCCGAGCACTTCATCGTCGGCGACGACGGCGGCGTCTCACAGACGTGGGACAGGGGCGGCAACTACGACTTCATGGCGCAGATCGCCATCGGGCAGTTCTACGAGGTCAGCTATGACTTCGCCGTGCCGTATCGCGTCTGCGGCGGATTGCAGGACAACAACAGCTGGTGCGGTCCCAGCCGCAAGAAGACGGCAATCACCAACGCCGACTGGATCGCGATTCCCGGCGGCGACGGTTTCTACACGGCGCAAGACCCGACCAATCCCAACATCCTCTACGCGGAATCGCAGGGCGGTAACATCGCCCGCACCGATTTCTCGACGAGCGATCGTGTCGGGCTCGTGAAGCCGACCTGGCGGCCGGTCTATTTGCAGTTCGAGGATTCGATTCTCGTCACCCGGGGCGACACCACCAAGCCCGCGCCGAAGGAAGTCGAGCAGCGCGTGTCATCGTTCCGCGCCGCCCAGAAGCGCGACTCGACCGAGCTCGACATGCGCTTCAACTGGAACACGCCGTTCTTCCTGTCGCCGCACTCGCCGGCGACGTTCTACATGGCGGGCAACCGCGTGCTCAAGTCGACCAATCGCGGCGACGATCTCTACCCGATCTCGCCCGACCTGTCGAACCGAGACACGATGAAGATGCGCGTCAGCATGAAGACCACCGGCGGCATCACGACCGACGCGACCGGGGCCGAGACCTACGGCACCGTCGTCGCGCTGGCTGAGTCGTACGTGAGACCCGGCATTCTGATGGCGGGCACGGACGACGGCAACACGTGGCTCAGCCGCAACGACGGCGCGACGTGGGAGAATCTCACCGGGCACTTCACCGGTGTTCCGAAGAACACGTACGTCGCGCGGATCGAGCCATCGCACGCCGACTCCGCGACGTTCTACGTGGCGTTCGACAATCATCGCAACAACGATTTCATGCCGTACCTGTTCGTGACCAACGATTTCGGCAAGACGTTTCGGTCGATCGTGAACAATCTGCCGACCGGCGGCCCCGACATGCTGCACGTGATACGCGAGGATCCGGTGAATCGCGATCTGCTGTTCGTGGGCACCTCGGTGGGCGCGTACGTCTCGCTCGATCGCGGACAGAGCTGGCAAAAGTTCATGACCGGATTGCCGACGGTACCGGTGTACGACCTCAAGATTCATCCGCGCGACCACGAGCTCATCGCGGCGACGCACGGCCGCTCGATCTGGATCGTCGATATCGCGCCGCTCGAGCAGGTCAATCACGATGTGATGACCGCCGATGCGCACCTCTTCCAGCCGAGGACGGCGTACCAATTCGGCGAGCCGCTGCAGGCGAGCGGCGATTTCGGCCACAAGCAGTTCGAGGGAACGAGCCCGACCTATGGCGCCGACATCGCCTATCGTCTCGCCGGTGGTGACCGCCGGCAGCAGACGAAGATCGTGATCACCGACGTGCGCGGCGACACGGTGCGCACCCTGATGGGACCGGGCGGCGCGGGACTGCATCACGTCGCCTGGGATTTCCGCGGCAAGGCCGCTGCGCCGCAGCCGCTGTCCCCCGCCGCCAAGCGCGACAGCGTCGTGACGCAGCGCAAGATCATCGCGGTGCTCGACTCGATCGAGAAGGGCGGCACGATCCCGAAAGCGACCATCGATCGCGTGAAGACCGCGCTGACATCGGGTCAGGGTCTGCAGGGACTCTTCGGCGGCGGCGGTGGCGGCGGGCGTCGGCCAGGAGCGGGTGGTGCCTTCGCCGCGCGTCCGGGCGAAGGGCCGGTGCAAGGCGCGGCTGGTCGCGGTCGTGGCGGCCGGCCGGGTGCACCGGGCGCGGGAGCGGACACGAGCGAAGCTGGACGCGCAGCTGCCGCGAACGCTCCGGCTCGTGCCGCCTCTGATGTCGCCGGCGGCGCGGAAGGACCGCCGATCGATCCCGACCAGGCGCAGGAGATCTTGGGAGCGCTCCGGGCATCAGGCGCCAACGTCGGTTTCGGTGGCGGTGGTGGCGGCGGTGGTGGCGGTGGCCGAGGCGGCGGTCCGCCGCTCGTCGCGAGTGGCGACTATCTCGTCAGCTTGACCGTCGGCGGGAAGACGCTGAAGCAAGTGCTCCGTGTCGAGCGCGTCAGCGGCGGCAACGGGACGACGGTCGCCAACGATGAGGAGCCGGAGCCGTTCCGCCGACCGTAGATCGATCGGTGTAAGGGCTCATCAAAGATTGCGCAGATTCGCGCAGGGCGATCAAAAAAGAATCCTCTGCGGAATCTGCGAATTCTTATGCGACGGTGACCGCGTACTCGCGGAACCGTGAACGCAGGCTGATACGCCGGCTGTGACTGAAGACGGGACTCGCGATTCGATCGGGGGTCCCGTTTACCATCCGGGTGGCCGTAGCGGCTTTCAACCATTTTCAGCATCCCGCTGTCTCTTCCATCAGACGTGCTAGGGTAGTATCCTGTTGCCCTAGACATCCTAATGGAGAGCCGGTGCCCAAGCCGACCGTAGAGCTGCTGCAGGGAACGCTCGACGTCCTGATCCTGAAAACGCTGTCGTGGGGGCCGATGCACGGCTACGGCGCCACGCGCTGGATCCAGCAGACCACCGACGACGTCCTCAGGATCGAAGAAGGCTCGATGTACCCCGCGCTCTATCGCATGGAGAACCGCGGACTGGTGAAGGCCGAGTGGGGGATCACCGAGAACAACCGCCGCGCCAAGTACTATCGGCTCACGCCGGCTGGCCGCAAACGGCTCGCCCAGGAGGCCGAGACGTGGTCGGTCTTTTCGGTCGCCGTCGGGAAAGTGCTCCACGCCACCGCGCAGTAGCCGCAAGGATCCTCGTGACTGACGAATCTCCGCGCTGGCGACGCTATCTCCGATTTTGGCGGGAGGACTCCGTCGCGGACGTCGATGAAGAGTTGCGCTTCCACATCGAGTCCCGCGTGGCGGATCTCGTGGCGCACGGGATGACGCCCGAGCAGGCACGGCGCGAAGCGGTCGACCGCTTCGGTAACGTCGATGACATCACCAAGACACTGCATACCCTCAGCGAAGAGCGGGAGCAGGCGATGCAACGATCGGAATGGATGCACTCCATGGCACAGGATCTCCGCTACGCCATTCGCCAGCTGCTCAAGAGCCCGGCGCTCGCCATCATCGCCATCATCACCATTGCGCTCGGCATCGGCGCCAACTCGGCGATCTTCTCCGTCGTCAACGCGGTGCTGCTGCGTCCGCTGCCCTACGCGCACTCCGATCGCTTGATGCTCCTGAGCGAGCGCTACCCCGGTGGAGTCGATGGCAACGTGTCGGTCGGCAACTTCACCGATTGGCGCGCGCGAAGCCGGTCGTTCGAGGCGATGTCGGCCGAAGCAGGCGAGACCGTCAATCTCACGGGCAACGGCGAGCCGGTTCGGCTATCCGGTGCGCGCGTCACCGCCTCATTCTTCCGCACGGGCTACATGCGCCCGGAGCTCGGCCGCTACTTCCTCGAGGAGGAAGACCAGCCGGGCGCTCCTCACGTCGTAGTGCTCAGCCATCCGCTGTGGACGACGCGCTTCGCCACCGATCCAGCCATCGTCGGGAAAAGCGTAGAACTGAACGGCGAGCGATACACGGTCATCGGCATCACGCCGAAGGAATATTCGCTGACCCCGGACGACGAGCAGCTCTGGACACCGGCGGCCTTCACGGCCGAGCAGATCAACGAGCACGATGAGCATGCGCTGTCCGTCTTCGGATTGCTCAAGCCAGGGGTGACGCTGGAGGCGGCGCAGCGGGAGCTGTCGGCGATCGAGAAAGACCTGCACGACCGCTATCCGCGCACGGGCACGCCGACGGACGCCGGTGTCGCGTCGCTGCGCACCCTTCTCATCCGCGACTATCGCACGCAGCTGCTCGTGCTGCTCGGCGCCGTCGGTTTCGTGTTGCTCATCGCGTGCGGCAACGTCGCGAACTTGCTGCTCGCGCGCGCATCGTCGCGCCAGAAAGAAATCGCGATTCGCAGCGCGCTCGGCGCTGGCCGAGCCCGCATCGTTCGGCAGCTGCTGACGGAGAGCCTGGTGCTCGCCCTCGTCGGCGGCGCAGCCGGTCTGGTCATCGCGCATTTCGGCATCCGCTTTCTGGTGACGATGAGCCCACCGGGAGTACCGCGGCTGGGCGAGGCGAGCTTATCAGGCGGAGTGCTCGGTTTTACGGTTCTGGTCACGCTTGGCTGCGGAATCGTGTTCGGTCTCGTTCCGGCGGTGCGCGCGGCGCGCGCCGATCTGCAGGGCACGCTCAAGGAAGGCGGAAAGGGTTCGGCGATGGGGGCATCGCGCGACCGGCTGCGCAGTCTCCTCGTGGTGACCGAGGTGGCGGTGGCATTAGTGCTGCTCGTTGGCGCGGGATTGCTCGTGCGGAGCGCGGTGCTGTTGCAAGCCGTGAAGCCGGGCTTCGATCCCTCGGGCGTGCTGTCGTTCCGCATCGCGCTGCCGAAGGAGCGCTACGGCGATCCGGAGCGCGCTCGGCAGGGATTCGACAGAATTCTCGAGCAGGTGACCGCGCTGCCCGGCGTACGATCGGCCGCGATCACGTCGACGGCGCCGTTCGGCGGCGGCGGCCAGAACGGACTTCTCGTCGAGGGCCGGCCGTTCGACGACAAGAACGTGATCATGAGCACGCTGCGCATGACGACGCCGCGCTACTTCGAGACGATGCGCGTGCCGGTGCTGCACGGGCGCATCTTTAACGATCGCGACATCGCCGGCAATCCGAAGGTGATGATGATCAACGAGACGCTGGCCAAAGCGGCGTTTCCCGGCGGGGATGCAATCGGCAAGCGCATCGCCTGCTGCGAGGGCGGGCCGAACAGGGAGCCGTCGTGGAAGGAAGTCATCGGCGTCGTCGGCGACGTTCGCGCGTGGGGACTCGGCAACGAGATTCGCCCGGAGTTTTATCTGCCGATCCCGCAAGCACCGGCCGCATCTTGGAACTGGATCGATCGCTCGATGACCATCGTCGCGCGCACGGCGGGCGATCCGGCATCGCTGACGAAGGCAGCGCAGCGCGCGGTGTGGTCCGTCGATCCGACGCTGCCGCTGTATCAGGTGCGCACGCTCACCGAAGCGATGGAGCGCACGACGGCGTCGACGCGATTCAACATGCTGCTGTTGACGATGCTCGGCGCGACGGGATTGGTGCTGGCGGCGGTCGGGATCTACGGGGTCATCGGCTACTTCGTGTCGCAGCGCACGCACGAGATCGGCATCCGCATGGCGCTCGGCGCGAGCGCGACGAACGTGCAGGGGATGGTCGTGCGGCAAGGTGCGTTGCTCGCGCTCGCCGGCGTCGCGCTCGGGCTGATCGCATCGCTCGCGCTCATGCGCGCGCTGGCGACGCTGCTCTTCGGCGTAACGCCTCGCGATCCGGTGACGCTAGTAGGCGTTGGAGCGCTCTTGGCCGCGGTGGCGATCGTGGCGAGCTACATCCCTGCGCGCCGGGCGACGAAGGTCGATCCGCTCAGCGCGCTACGGTCGGGGTGATGCGCCCCCGCGATCGGCATTCGCGCTATCGCTCCGACGAAATCACGATCTTGAATCCGTCGGGGTCCAACACCCTGAAGACGCGTGCTCCCCACGGCATATCGGCCGGCTCGGAGTCGAGGATGCCGCCAAGCTCTTTGATCCGTTTCGCGATCTCGTCGATGTTCTGGGTCGTGGTGAACTGCAGCGAGAATCCTTCGCCCTTTACGCGGTCCCATCCCTTCTTGCCGTCGTCCTGACCGATCAGGATGCGAACGCTTCCAGCCTTGAGCGATGCGGCGAGCAGCTTCCCCTCGCGCTCGTGCTTTTGGTCGACCGTGAAGCCGAGGACATCGCAATACCAGGCCAGGCTCTTCTGCAAATCCTTTGTGGTCAGTGATGCTTGTAGGCTTCGGGCGCGGAACGATTCGGGTTGGGCGCGCTGAATGCCGCCGGCCGGCGAAGATGAATTCGTGGACATGCGATCTCCTGATCGAGAATTTGATGGTCGGATTTTGTTGGGCCGCTCTCCGCCGGTCATCGAAGCTCCTTGTACCAGAGAAACTGTGTCTCGTGTGGGAGCTGAGGATAGGCGTGAGGACTGACCCCGCGCAGACGAAAGTTGTTTCGCGCGTAGAAGCGCTCGGAGCGACTCGAATGTCCCACAAGAGCGCGAGGTCGCGGCGTCCGTCGAGCAGATCGATCTCCTCCGAGTTCGCGACCACGGCGGCCCCGCCCACGCGGACCTGGAAAAGTTTGGCACGCCGCTCTACGGCTCGTGCTTCGCCAGCTGAATTTCCACCGGCGCCCCTGCCGGTGCGAACTTCAACACGCGATACGGTGCTGCCGCCGTTACCCACATCGTCAGCGGCTGCCCCTCGCCCCCGCTCATATCCACACGGAACGCGTCGAATGTCCCCGCGGGCACCGTCACTGACTCGCTCGCGACCACGGAATACGTCTTCGTCGTCGATATCCCCTGCCCCGACGCGAACATCGGCACGACGAACTTCGCCCCCGCCGCCCACGGCAGCAGCGGGACGATGAGCGAGATGGCATTGTCGTCGACCGCACCCGCCACCACCGTCGTGTCGTACGTGACTGTTTTCATCCCCGCGGCGCCGGGCGTCCTCGCCGCGCCTTTGGCGCGACCGTTCGCGTAGGTCATGTCGATCGACATGTCCTGCCCCTGCATCTTTCCGGTCTGCTTCACGCCGCGCATCTCGAGCGCGGGACCAATAAGCAGCTCGGTGTGCTGCTGCACGAAGGTGCCGAGCTGCGTGTCGTCGACATAGCGGTAGCCGTCGGCCGTTTTCTCGAGGCTCGTGCGCTGAAAGCCGAACGGCTTGCCCTGCAGAAACACCACGAAGCTGTCGCGCGCCGGCGCGAGCTTGGTGAGATCCCACTTGGGCGCGTCGACCTTCGCGGTCAGCTGCGCCGGCGTCATCGCCTCGCCCTGTACCGACACGATCTTCGTCGGCGCGATCTTGGCGAGCTTGTCGTACAGTTGCGCCGCGTCTCCCACGACGACCACATACGCCGCCTCGGGCCGAATCGCCGCCTTCGCTGCGCTCTGCACTTCCGCCACCGTCACGCCGGCGAGGCGCGTGCGGAATGTCGCCAAATAGTCGGGCGGCAATCCGAGCTGAATCGCGGTCGACACATTGTTCGCCACCTGCTGCGCGGTCTCGATCTGCAGCGGGAATCGGCCGACGAGCGACTCCTTCACCGTCGACAACTCTTTCGCGGTCGCCGGCTCGGTGCCGATGCGATGCAGCTGCTTCAACATCTCCACGATCGATGAGTCGGTCACAGAAGTCCGAACCTCGGCCGTCGCGCTGAACTCACCGATGTCTTTCCGGCGTGTAAACCCGGAATACGCTCCGTAAGTCCAGCTCTTCTGCTCACGCAAAATCATGAAGAGGCGCGAGTCTGCTCCCTCTCCGACGAGCCGGTTCGCCAACGTGATTCCGTAGTAGCGCGGATCGCTCGCCGCGAATGCCGTGTTACCGACGATGACGTTCGACTGAACCGAGCCCGGCCGATTCACCAGCAGAATCTCCGTCTTGTCGCGCGCCGGCGCCTTGACCTCGGCCATCTTTGTCGCAGGCGCGCCAGTCCAACCCTTCAACGCCTGCTCCGCGAGCATCTTTGCTTTCGCAAGGGTGATGTCGCCGGCGATGACGAGCAGCGCGCCCGCCGGCTTCACATTCGCCGAATGAAACGCCGCGATGTCGGCGCGCGTGATGCCGCGCACGCTCGCCGGCGTCGCTCGTCTGCCGTACCCGGCGTCACCATACAATCCGCGCGCGAAGGCGCGCTCCGCGATGCTGGCCGGCTGCGAGAGCTGCAGCTGTAATCCGGACAGCGTTTGCGTGCGCGCGAGATCCACTTCTTTTTCCGGAAACGTCGGACGCGCGATGGCGTCGCCGACGAGCTGGAACACGAGCGGTGCGTTCTCGCTCAGCGCGTCGACGTTCACAGACATGTAATGCGAGCCCGCGCCGGCGCTGATCGAGCCGCCCACATTCTCGATCGCCGATGAGATCTCTTCGGCGCCACGGTTGCCGGCGCCCTTGGTCAGCAGTGAGCCGGTGAGCGATGCCAGTCCCTCCTTGCCGGGCGGATCGAGCAACGAGCCGGCAGGAACGCTGAGGGTCACCGAGAGCACCGGAAAATCGTGGCGCTCGACGAGCACGAGATGAACACCGTTACCGAGCGTCGCTTGCTGAAACGGCGGAAGCTTGGCCGGCGCGAGCCGCGACGCCGGCGGCGGCTTGGTCGGAAACGTCCCTTGCGCGCGGAGCGCGATCGGAAACGCGGCCGCGGCAAAAGCCATCGAGACGAAGAGCCGGCGCCGCCTCATGGCTTCGCCTCCGCGCTCACCATCAGGGTGAGCGAATTGTCGGGTGTGAGATAGGTGCTCGCGGCGCGCTTCACGTCGGCGACGGTCACCTTCATGTGGCGATCAAAATCGGCGTCGATCGCCCTGGCCGAGCCAAGACAGAAGTCGGCGCTCTGCAGCGCTTCGGCGTAGGAGAATGAATGCTGGCGATCGTTGATCACTTGCGCCCGATAGCCGTTCTTGGCCTTCGTCAACTCCTGCTCCGTAATCCCCTCAGCAGCGACACGCGCGACTTCGCGCGATGCGAGGGCGCCGACCGAGTCGATCGACACCCCCTGGTTGGCGATGCCCAGCACGACCACGAGCCCGGGACCGCGTGTGGCGCCGAAGGAAAGTGCCTGCGCCGCGACCGCTGCCCTCGCATCGCGGACCAACTTCACGTTGAGCCGCGAGCTCTCGCCCTGTCCGAGCACGCGAAGAAGCAGATCGATCGCCGGCGTGTCCGCGTTGTCGTAGGAGGGAACGCGATAGACCGTCACCGACGCAGGGAGCGTCGCCTTGTCGTCCCGGAAATTCTTGCGGAGCGCTCCGGTGCTGAATTTCTGCTCGCACCGCACCGGTGGCGGCTCCTTCCCGCGCGGGATGTTGCCGAAGTATTGGACGATGGTTTTCTTCACCGCCGCGGGATCGATATCCCCGACCACCGCGAGTGTGGCGTTGTTCGGCACGTAGTACAGATCGAAGAACGCCTTCACGTCCGACGTCGCCGCGGCATCGAGATCCTTGATGTGCCCGATGCCGGGATGCGCATAGCCGTAGCACGCGGCCGAGTCGAACGCGGCGACGATACCCTCGACGATGACGCGCGCGTATGGCTGGTTGTCGATGCGCAGTCTGCGCTCTTCTTTCACCGCCTCGCGCTGATTGTGGAACGTCTCGTCGGTGACCGTGAGCGAGCGCATGCGGTCCGCCTCGAGCCACAGTCCGAGATTGACCTGGTTCGACGGCAGGAACTGATAGTAGTTCGTGAAATCCGAGTGCGTCGAGGCGTTGTTGCCGCCGCCGGCGTTCGCGACCAGGGCAAAATGCTCGGCCTTTTTCACGTGCTCCGTCCCCTCGAACATCATGTGCTCGAAGAGATGCGCGAAGCCGGTGCGGCCCGGCACTTCGTTGCGCGACCCCACCGCGTACCACAGGTCGACGGTCACCACCTGCGAGTTGTGGTTCTCAGCGAGAATGACCCTGAGGCCGTTTGGCAGGGTATACGTCTCGGTCGGCAGCTTCGCCGGCGTCTGCGCCGAGAGCGCGGACCGGGGTGGAAGTGCGGCGGCCAACAGCAGCGTCAACGCGAACCTGTGACGGATCATCAGACCCTCGAAAGGCGGTAGGGCATTTTGGCAGGAGATAGAGCTTACCGGACACGTCAACGAAGGGTCAAGCGGAGCGATCTATCCGCCCCTTGGCGCTGTCTAAGCGATGGAAGGAAAGTTCGGGAATCGTCAATCACAGACTGGCGCGCGCAGCGCGCGTAGCAGCGCACCAGACTGCGTCGTAACTTGGCCGCACAGCTAATGATCGGATGACTGACCGGGGCATGTTACAAGAGCAACTCCAGGGCACGCTCGGTTCGCTCTACACTGTGGAGCGGGAGATCGGCGGCGGCGGCATGTCGCGCGTGTTCGTCGCGCGCGACAACGCCCTGGATCGGCTGGTGGTCATCAAGGTGCTGCACCCGGAACTGTCGGCGTCGGTATCGATCGACAGGTTCCGGCGCGAGATCCTGCTCGCGGCGAATCTCCAGCATCCGCACATCGTCGGCATCCTGAGCGCGGGCGAGACGGACGGCGTGCCGTACTTCATCATGCCGTACGTCGAGGGCGAATCGCTCAGAGCGCGCATCGCGCGCGGACGGATGGGGATCGTCGAAGTCGTGCAGGTGTTGCGCGATGTGGCGCGCGCGCTGGCGTACGCGCACGAGCGCGGCATCGTCCACCGCGACGTCAAACCCGACAACGTCATGCTCTCCGCGGGCTCGGCGTGCGTGCTCGACTTCGGCGTGGCGAAAGCGTTGGCGTCGGCGCGCGACAAAGCGCGCGAGCATACCGGTACGCTGACGCTCTTCGGCACATCGCTTGGCACGCCGGGCTACATGTCGCCCGAGCAGGCCGCCGCCGACCCGGCGACCGATCAGCGTGCCGACATCTACTCGTTAGGCATCACGGCGTACGAGATGCTCACCGGCGCGCCGCCCTTCAAGCGGGCGACGCCGCAGGCGACGCTGGCAGCGCAGCTCACCGAGGCGCCGGCGCCGATCGCACTGCATCGCGCCGACGTGCCGGCCGCGCTCGTCACGCTGGTGCATGCGTGCTTGGCGAAGGAACCGGATGACCGGCCGCAGACCGCGGGCGCGATCTTGGCAGCGCTCGAGGACCCAGCCGTGATCAGCGGCGCATTCGCCACGCCGAAGTCGAGCACGCACGCCGAGCCCGCGGAGAGCATGAC
>JALZAE010000195.1 GCA_030948535.1 Gemmatimonadota bacterium
TCGCTGGTCGGCTGATCGTCTAACGAGTCATGGGGATGTCTGATCGATCATGAAACACCTTCGAATCTTCAAGGCCGTCGACGGCGTCCGCTGGGGCGTCGAGATCACGCGTCCGAGCGCGAACGGCTGCCAAGTGATCTTTCGCTATCCGTCGTCCGCGACCGGCCGCCTCGATCGGTACGCCTGGTGCACGGTGCAATCGCCGGACGCCAAGAACGTCACCGCCCGGCTCGACGAGCAGTCGATCCTCGACTCACTCGACGATGGCAAGCTGGCGCTGCTCTTTCGGAGGTCGGCGGCTATCTCGGCCGCGGATACGCCGCTGAACATGCCGGTTCCGGGTTAGTCGCAGCGGATACGGCAACCGCGAAGAGCCGCCGCGTCGATCTGCGTAAATCTGCGGTTGCCTTTCGTAATTACCCCGGGTCAGCCGTCCCTCTCGACCTGCGTGGCTTCCGCGGCCGCTGCATCCGCCGCGTACGGGATCTCCAACTCCATGCCGTCACGTGCACATCCCGTCTCCGGGAAAATGGCGCGCGCTTCGTTGAGTAGATCGACCGGGTCCCGCGAGTAGCGCGCGCTGAAGTGCGTGAGCACGAGCTGGCGCACGTTCGCGCGGCGGGCGACATCGGCGGCTTCGCGTGCCGTCGAGTGTCCGGTCTCGAGCGCGCGGCTCGCCTCTTCTTCGGCAAACGTCGCTTCGTGCACGAGCACGTCCGCGTCGCGCGCCGCTTCGACGGTTGCATCGGTGGGGCGAGTGTCACCGGTGACAACCACTTTTCGGCCCGGACGCTGCGGTCCGACCAGCGCATCGGGATGAATTGTGCGGCCATCGGCCAGCGTCACGGGCATGCCGCGCGTGAGTTGTCCCCACATCGGCCCTTCAGGAATGCCGAGCTCGCGCGCGGTCTCCGGATGAAATCGTCCTCGACGATCTTCCTCCACGAGCGCGTATCCGAACGCGAGTGCGTTTCGATGGTCCGCGAGGTGCGGAATGATGGCGTAGCCGTCTCGCTTGACCGCTTCTCCGGGTTCCATCTCGTTGATGTCCAACGGAAATCCGACGCGCTCGACGCCGAGCTCGGCGCCGCGCTTGAGCACGCGGGCGCCGCCGCGGGGTCCCCACAATCGCATCGGCAGCGTGCGCCCCTGCAGCGCCATCGTGCGCAGCAACCCGATCACGCCGAGCATGTGGTCGGCGTGAAAGTGAGTGAAGAAGATGTCGCTGACGTTGAATGAGATGCCATAGCGCATCATCTGCCGCTGCGTGCCCTCGCCACAATCGAACATGAGCGTCTCGCCCTCGCGCACGATCACGAGGGACGAGACGTTGCGCTCGACCGTGGGCCGCGAGGCCGACGTGCCGAGGAATCGAAGGGTGAGCGACATGCCGGAATATACGGCGCGCACTGTTCGCCGTTCGGAAACCAATGCCGTGCAGCCGGCGCGCGGCGACGAAAACCTCGACCGCGCGAGATCTTTGAAGCAGTAACAAGGTTAGATGGCGGCGGCTAGGTAGCGGGTTTTGCTTCGGGCTTTCGCTCGAGAATCTTCTGCCCCAGCATCGAGCCGGCGGCCGCGACCACGAAGACGGCGATCCACGCACCTGGCTCCTTGATGCCGAGGCCCACGAGATCGAGCCCGACCGCGCTCGCCGCGGCGGCGACGACGCCGAAGGGAAATCCTTTCATGATGTCCCATGGCAGCGACGAGATCTTCTTCCGCCGCTTCGCGCTGACGAATCGTCCGACGCCGCCGAGCAGGACGCCGGCGAGCGTCGCGCTGAGGAACATCCATGGCGGACCGAAGTGCACGCTCACGTGACCGACGTCCACGCCGCCAATGGATGCGGTGATGATGTCGTCGCCTGGCGACGAGGAACGCAGGCGCGCCGTCGCGTTTCTGCCGCGCGCGACCATGACGGTCTCGGGATGCACCGCCGCCCCGGTCGCGGTGAGCACGACCTTGATCTCCTCGGCCGGCGACAATCCGAACGGCGGACTGACGATGATGTTCGTCGTCTGCACGCCGAACGCTTCGATCGTGCTGCTCGACGCCCGCAGCGACACCTTCGGCGCGAGCAGCGGCACGGCGAAGATGATGCCGGCGGTGTCGGCACCGGTCGTGAGACGGATGCTCGTCGTGTCGGTGGCCGAGACGCCGACCAGGTCGTAGTCCTGGCTCGTGTGATCGATCTTGAACTGCAGGTTCGAGAGCCGGCCACCGTGCGTCGTGTTGAGCACGAGCCTCAGCGGGTTCAGCAATTTCTGCGACGCGTCGAGCGGATGCAGACTGTCCTCGACACCGAGCAGTGCGCTACCGGTGAACTGATCCTCGCCGATGTTGAAGGCCAGTCCTTCGCCGACGAGCGCGAAGTATGGCTTGAGCAGCCTCGTCACGCCGGCGGAGTCGAGTACCAGCCATCGATACGGCATCTCGTACACGGTCGCGCTGTCGGACAGCGCCTGCAGCCTCTGCGGCAGCGACGCGCGCGAGGCGACCATCGGTGCCTCGGCACTTTTGTGAAAGATCCCGTCACCTTTGAGGATGGTGATCGAATCGGAGGTCGCGGGGATCGGCGCCGCTTTTCCGTTGCGCACGAGCTTCAGCTGTCCTCTGCCCGCGCCGAAGAATCCCTCGAGCTGCACTCGTCCAACGCGCTTCTGTTGAGTATCCGCTGCCGCAACCGGCGTAGCGATCGCCTCGATGAGATTTCTCGACGCGGCGACGCTCGCCGGGCTCACGCGGGTTTTCGGCGTCGTGTCGACCCTCGTGCGGATCATCACGAGCTTTGCCGAGTCGACGCGGGCGATCGCCGACGCGCGCGATATCGCCGCAATCGACGGCTTCTGCACCATGGTCGCTCTGGCGCCGGCCCGAGCGGGCTGGGCCATGAGCGGTGTGGCGAGCATCACGAGCACCACCATCGGGCGCAGCCAATGAATCCTCATACGCGACTCCACTCGGCGGAAACGGCTCGAGGCAGCAGCACGATGCTAGACCGGCCGATTGGCCGCGGCAAGGACGTACACAATTACGCCGGGCTCATCCGAGGTCGTGACGCGGGGCGGGCTGCGGTCGTCCCACCATTGACTGGCCGCGGAAGCGTCTCTAGATTCATCTGAGTGTGACGCGGCCCCGCCTCCCCGTGGGGCTTTTTGCTGGGGCTGTAGCTCAGCTGGGAGAGCGCTGCAATCGCACTGCAGAGGTCAGGGGTTCGATCCCCCTCAGCTCCATTTTAGCGGTTCGCAACTTTCGTTCGGTAGGACGCAGAGTTCCAATGACGAGGGATTGCAACCGCTACGCGATGGGTTTTTGCCCGCCGCCGTTCGGTAGGACGCAGAGTTCCAATGACGGCGCGCGAGGCACACCCTCCGCGAACAATCAGGATCAGGACCCCAGACGCCGCTCCCACGGCGTTTTTTGTTGCCCGTCAATCTCGCGCTAGTTGGTGCGCGTCATCGATTGCGCATCGGCACGGAGTGCGGTGAAGAGCTCACCCGTCCACACGTTCGCCTCCTTCTCCGCCAGCCCGCGAAAGTCGTTGAGCGACGTGCTGCCGAGTCGCTGAAAGAAGCGGAGGATCGCGCTCTCCTTGACGACGAGACGAAAGTCGCGCGTGAGCATCGTCGGCGCGATGGAATCATCGCGAACCGCGTAGCGCATCATCGCGCCCTCGCCCTCGAACGGGCGATGCAGGGGCGAGCGAAGCATCATCCCGACCATCATCGGGAGCGCCCAATCGGGTGTCTTGTGGAAGCGGACCGCGAACGCTTTCTCGTGTGGTGCGCGCTGGAGCGTGACGTCGCCGACCAGGCCACGCATGCCTACGGTGAAGAGACCGACTTTCACGAAGACGTCGCTCTGCACGCGCAGCGCATCGGGGATGCGGCGGGGCGTGGCATCGAGCGGCACGAGATCGCCGTCGAGCACGCGAAGCTTGATCGTGATGCGATTGCGCTCACCGTGGGCGTGCCACCAGCGCGCGCCTTGGTCGTCGATGGCGACGACGTCGAAGCGCGCGGGTGTCACATACTTGTCGAGATACCTGGCGAAGTTCGGCATCGCCGCCGCCTCCAGCCGTTTGGGATCGACGCTGATGACGAGCGTGACCGCCGAGGCCGCGTCGGGAGACTGGATGATGGCTATGGAATCGAGCGAGAAAAGCCGGCCGAGCACCGCGGTTGTGTGCGGCATCGAGGCGAGGTAGGTCGCGCGTACGTGCGCCGCATCGGCGCGCTGCACCGCGCGGAAAATCGCCGTGAGCGCGTCGCCCAGCTCGTCGGCCCGGACTGGACCAACCGCCAACTCATCGCGTCCGCGCCATTCATACTGGCCCTCGCCGAGATCGCGGAGCTGCAGCATGTGCCGATAGTCGCCGGGACGCCGGGGCGGCGGAGCATCGCGATGGCCGGAGAGAATGTATTTCGTCGGACCGGGCGCGCCGGCCAGCTCGATCGTTCGGACGGCTCCCGGTCCGACCGACGTCCACGCCGCCGAATCCTCGATGATGCGTGACGGAGTGAGCGCGCCCTTGGCGAACTTTGGGCGCGCGGCCGTGAAGAACGGATCGAGCCGTACGTCGCCAAAGCGGTCACCTAAGGCGGTGAACAGCTCGTCGGCGTTCTGGCGTGCATGGACGGGTGTGCGGCCGAGGGCGAGAGCGGCGTCGCGACAACCCGCGAGGGAAGCGAGAGCGAGCAGCGCGAAGCGTGCGACGGTGCGTCGAAGTCGGTGCGGCACGCAGTGAATATATCTGGCGCGGGCGCTCGTCAGCGTGTGACGCGAGAGCGGCGTCGAGAGTCGAGCGAGCGCGGGGTTGATGTGAGGTTTGGCGTCGGGTAAATTGCTGGAGCGCCGCGAGAGCGGCGTGCGTCGTCTGCTAAGCTGTTTTTGTTGGTCTGTATTGCCCCTTGGTGTAACTGGCAACACGCCTGACTCTGGATCAGGAGAGTCCTGGTTCGACCCCAGGAGGGGCAATAGAAGAGTCCGACATCACTTAGGTGGTGTTGGACTTTTCGTTTTTTGGGGTAGGGTGTGCAGTTTCGTGTGCAGTTTCTCCCCGTTTTCGAGTCAGCGACGCTGTTCTTGCGCGCGACTCGGGGCGAAACCGGTCAATCGGCGTCACTCGTCGCGACGCGAGTGCGCTGCTCGCTTCGCTTCGTCCGTTCGCTCATGACCACCAGCAGCGTAGCGTCATCGCTCTGCTGATAGCAGGTGAGCAACGTCGCGGTGTCCTTCCA
>JALZAE010000218.1 GCA_030948535.1 Gemmatimonadota bacterium
CATGTAATCACCACCGGCGAGCCACCGGCTCGCGGCGGAGATGAACGCGACGCGCATCTCGCCCGCGAGTCCGCTGAACGTCGTCGCGGCGCGCGTCAAGTTGCCGCTTCCGCGCGCATGCGACAGCGCGCTCGAGACGCGAACGGGCGCAGTGAAGGTAACTCCTCCGTCGAGCGAGGCTGCGAAGTACTCGTGGAACGCGAGCTCGCTCGACTCGCCGTGCGTGTCGTACCATGTCACGCCAACGATCCCGTCACGGTTCACCGCCACGGCACACTGGAACTGCTTCGCGCCCAAAACCGGAGCGGCGACTGTCTTTGGCACAGACCACGTCTGGCCGCGATCGCTAGACCAGGCAATAAGCACTTGTGGCGCACCTCGCGCGAAGTCGGTCCAGACGACATAGATGCGATCTCGGAACCGCACGCTAGGATCGGCCGCGACAGCGAACGACCCCGCCAGCGCCCGATCTTCGAGCGCACGGCCAGGAGATCCAATACGTCCGGGCCCGAGGCGAGGCGAGGAAAAAGTCACGCCGCCGTCGGCCGAAATCACAGTGTACACGCTGCTCCCTTTCCAGGTTGAATCTTGCGCCGGGTTGCTCGCGAAGTCGACGAAGGGCACGACGACCGCGCCATCGCTCAACACCAAAGTCTGGTCGACGTTGAGCCCGCGCTTTCCGTCGCCATCGATGAACTTGACAGGGCCGATCCAGCTCCGCCCGTCGTCGACCGACCGGAAGACGCCCAGCGAATATTCAAAGCCATACAGCACGCTCATGTAGAGGCGACCAGCGAACCGTCCGCTGGTGTGATCGGTGGCGAGCATCGGGTGGTCGTACGATGCGCCGAGATCGAAGGGCTTCCCCCACGATCCTCCGCCATCCTCCGATCGGTACACATAGAGGAATCCACGAGACCGTCCGGTCTCGTCCAACGCGCTCGTGAGGGTAGCAAAGATGGCGGTGCCGGCGATCGTGAACGCGACCTGCGGATCGCCGCCGCCGAACCGGCGCTGCTCCGGGAACGCGACGTCGCTCCATGTTACGCCACCGTCGTGCGTAACATATGCCTTCGTCGCGGGGCCGCCGTCGGGTCGCGTGTACGTAATGACTCCCGCGATCAGATTCTGCCGGTCCCGCGGATTCGCTGCCGCCATGACCTCTATGTGCGGCGCGTCGCCATCCCGACTGACCAAGTAGTCGGGCTCGACGACGATACGCATGACCGAGTCTCGCGGCGCGCTTCGATCCTGCTGCGCCGCGATCGCAGCGACGGGAATCGCGAACAAAAGGAGAGGTCGAATCCCGATGTGTCTCATGTCCCTGCTCCAATTCTAGAGGGATCCTGCACGATCGCCGCACTATGGCTCGAGCACGATTCTATCGATTCACTGGAAGTGTGAAAGGCACATTGATCGACGCGTGGGGGCGGACGTCGTCCCAACCGACGGGTTGCCGCTTTGCGCGGTCTCCCGAGTACTACAATGGTCGAGTGTCGTCAATACGGGGCGCTCATCATACGAGGCGTCGCCGCCGACATTCGGACTTCGAGCCTCGGGCCTGAGGGCACCTTGTGGTCTAACCTGCTATCGGAGCGGGGACCATTCGAAGCGTCGCTGGTCGTCGTACAAGCGCCGATTCTCCGGCGCTCTCCGCGGCTGTGCGCGCCGCGCTTCGCTTCTCGATGCGAAGTGCCGGTGGCACGAATCCGCATGATGAAGATCGTCGTCACGACAGTGGTGGCGGCGCGTCGTTTCAGGTCGCACCGCTCCTTCTTTGCCCTCATCGCGCTCCTCCCAGCGAGCCTTGGCTCTTCGGCAACGCGGGCGCCGGCGGTGAAATGCGATTGAGGCAATGGCGGGGGACTTCGAATGCGAGCGCCAGAGCTGTGATCGTAAGATTGCGTCGCCTCGAGGCTACTGACAATCGACAAGTAGGAGATATGTCGCTGACGATGAGGCGACGTAGAGGGGATTGTTTGTTCGCTCGTCAGTCGGCTGTTCTTCTCAGCAGTGAACGGAAAGCGTAGCCAAGACCCGACACAGCAGATCCGCTCGGGGCCGCAACTGGCCTCCCGACTTTGCGCCATGACGCACAAACTTGGATGAGCAATGCAACCGCGGGAAATGGCGTCCTGCCATGACGCGATCGCCGGAACGCGTGACGCTAAACAATTCGTTCGGGTTCAAGCAATTGCGTCAGCGTGACGATTGCGCGACGGTAACGGCAATGGTAGCACGTCACTCTCATTCGAGGTCATGTGCTACATGCAATTCCGAAGGCGGACCGCGCGCCCGTTGACGCACCCCTCCCCGCCATTCGTGTCACCGCGCGCCTGCTATGCTCACGGAAGTGGCGTGCCCCCGTCATGTGGACTGTGATCCAAGGCGCGCGCCGATACAGCGAGCTGCAACGCGCGTTGCCGCGTGCCACGCCGAAGGTGCTGACGCAGACACTCCGCGGCCTCGAGCGCGATGGGCTCATCAATCGGCGCGTCGTACCCGGCGGACGGCGCCACGTCGAGTACTCCCCCACCGCGCTCGGCGCCGCGTTCGGGCCGGTGCTCGAGGCTATGAACGCATGGGGCACATGGTATCGCGCGGAACGTCGCGCTACACCAGCGACATTGCACCCTCCTGACGATCAGCCACGCCAGGCTTTCGGAGGGCAAGGGCGGGACCATCCACGCTAGCGACGCAGTCCCCTCGCCGAAACCTCGCGCCAGCGTCGAGTCGTTCGCGCGTCCTGACGCGGATCGTCGCGGAGCGTGTGAGATGCCGGCACGGGGATACTTCGCGTTCAGACTTCGCCAGCGTCCGCGGCGCTAATGGCTGCTCGCCCGCCGCCGATAGCATGCGTATACGACCGGGGCGAGACGAGCGCCTCAGCATCGCGACGTTGCGGATTCTGAACTTCGGAGTCGCGTCGGTTTCTTCAGTTGGCTCGACGGATTGCCCGTCTTGCCG
>JALZAE010000220.1 GCA_030948535.1 Gemmatimonadota bacterium
GTGTTGAGGTGTTGACGTGTTGAGGGCGCATCTTCGAATCGCGCCCTGGCACCTTAGCACCTAACACCTGCCTCTCACCTCTCCGGCAGGTGCGCCAGCGTCACTCGTAAGGTCGACAGCGCGTGACTCAACTGGTTTGCCACCGTCTGCGTCGACGTGCCCATGACCTGAGCGATCTCCTTGTAGGAGAGGTCATGTTGGCAGCGGAGCACGAACACTTGCCGGCGACGCTCCGGGAGCGCTTGGATCGCGCGCTCGAGGCGGGCGCGGAGTTGGCGTTCCTCGACGGCATCGAGCGGCGTGCGCACGTGCGGAACGCGATCGACGTGGACGCGGGCGGCGCGCTCGAGCGCTTGGCCGGCGCGCCGCTCGCTGACGGCGAGATTGTGCGCGACGCGGTAGAGAAGGCCGCGGAGCGACCCGGCCGGCCGCCAGTCGGCGCGTCGCTCCCACACGCGATAGAACGTGCGCTGCGCGATGTCCTCGGCCGCGTCTCGGGTGTCGGCGAGGCGCTCGGCGTAGGCGACGAGGGGCGCCCAGAATCTGAGCAGGAGCACATCGAGCGCGCTCTCATCGCCCCGGCGCAATCGCTCGACGAGCGCCACATCGTCCGTCGCGTCGGTGTCGCGCACACCGGCGTACGCCGGCGGGCTCGAGTACATCGAAGCGGAACGCGGCGCCGGCATCGGAAGTAGGGAGAGAGCCTGTGCGGTCATCGCGAGCCCTGCCATGTGGGGGGACGGCGTCAATGGTACGGACCTTACTGGTCCGTACCATTATTGTCCGGATCGGGCCCGAGCGCAATGGGGCTGAGCCCGACCATCCCCCCCCCGATCTTGACCGCATGGTATGACGCGGCCCGGTCGCGCGTGTGTTGACCGGAGATGCGGTGCGCGGCGCAACCCCTCGACGCGGCTCCGCCTCACCGTATGTTCGGGCCGGGGCGAGACGCCTCGCTTACTCTCGCCATGGGCGTGATGATCGCGATCCGGGACATCAGGAAGTGGTACGGAGACTATCTCGCGCTCGACGGGTGCAGCGCCGAGATCGCGCGAGGGTCGGTGGTCGTCGTCTGCGGACCGTCGGGCTCGGGGAAGAGCACGCTCATCCGCTGCGTCAACGGCCTCGAGACGATCGACGACGGAACGATCGAAGTCGATGGCGTGTCGGTGGGCGGTCGCGGCGCGGATCTCCCGGCGCTCCGCGCCAAGATCGGGATGGTCTTCCAGACCTTCGAGCTCTTTCCGCACCGCACCGTGCTCGACAACCTGAACCTCGGTCAGATCGAAGTGCTCAAGCGCGATCGCCGTGCGGCGACGGAGCGCTCGATGGCACTCCTGGAGCGCGTCGGCGTCGCCGAGCACGCGCCCAAGTTTCCGAACGCGCTCTCCGGTGGACAGCAGCAGCGCGTCGCCATCGCGCGCGCCCTCGCCATGGATCCCGTCGCCATGTTGTTCGACGAGCCGACGTCCGCCCTCGATCCGGAGATGATCTCCGAGGTGCTCGAGGTGATGGTCGGACTCGCCGCCGACGGGATGACGATGATGGTCGTCACGCACGAGATGGCATTCGCCAGCGAGGTCGCCGACCGCGTGCTGTTCATGGATCGCGGCCGCATCGTCGAGGACCGCACGACGCGCGAGTTCTTCACGCAGCCCCACACCGATCGCGCGCGCGAGTTTCTGTCGAAGATCCTGCGGCACGACGGCGCGCTCACCGGAACCGCGCCATGATCGCGCGCCGCATGCGCGCGACCGCCGAGGCCTCGCGGAACGGCGGCGATCCATCGCGCCCGCGCTATCTGCAAGTCGCCGATGAGCTGACCACGATGATCGGCACGGGCGGTTACGCCGTCGGCAACTATTTGCCGACGGAGCGCGATCTGTGCGCGCGCTTCCATGTGAGCCGCCACACGGTGCGCGAAGCACTGCGCATCATCCGCGACGCCGGTCTCATCTCTCGTCGGCGGCGCGTGGGCACCGAGGTCGTCGCCAGAAACCCCACCGCGAGCTACCGCCAGCGCACCAACTCGATCAACGACCTGCTGCAATACGCCGACGAAACGAAGATCCACGTGCTCCGCAAGACGCGCGTTACGTGCGATGACGATCTTGCCGCGGTCCTCGAATGCAACGACGGCGACGAATGGATTCGTGTCGACTCGCTGCGCGTCGTTCCCGGCGATCCGCTGCCGATCTGCCTGACGACGGCATACGTGAGCGCGGAGCTGCGGAACGTCGAAGCCGAGCTCGGGACGCTCGATGGTCCGATCTCAGCCATGCTCGAGCGCGTCTACGGCCTGCGCATCGCGCGCATCGATCAAACGATTGAGGCGATGAAGCTCGGGGCGCGCCAGGCGAAGCTGTTACGCACGGCAACGGGCAGCGCCGCGCTCCGCGCCGTGCGTCGCTACTACGACGCCAAGGGACGCCTGATCGAGTCGTCGAGCGCGCTCCATCCGGCGCAGCGCTTCGCCTACGAGACGAGTCTCGTGCGCGAGACCGCGGGTCGCAATGGCGCTCGTCGCCCGCGCGCATGATGCGGCCGCTGTCGGTCAGTACTTAACTCGAAGGAGATTCGCCCGGTGCCACGACCGCTGTTCTCGCGACGCGCCACACCGCTCGCCGCCACGCTTCCCGCGGGAGCGCCCGCCGGCGCCATCGCGTTCGATTCCGGGCATGCGTCGCCCTCGGTGCTTCCCGACCTGACGGCCGTTGCCACTCGCGCGCTGAACGAGCACCGCGACGAGACGCTGCAATACGCCCCGCGTCCGGGCTTGCCCGAGCTGCGCCAATGGATCGCCGAATACATGACGGCCGACGGTTGTCCGACGAAAGCCGAAGAGATCCTGGTCACCAACGGCGCCAAGCATGCGATCGAGCTGATCTGCCGTCTCGTGCTCGACGAAGGGGACTCGATCGTGATGACGTCGCCCACGTACTTCACGGCGATCCCGATCTTCAAGAGCTTCGGCGTCTCCTTCATCGAGATCGGCCAGGACCACGAGGGGCTCGACGTCGCCGAGCTCGCGTCGGTGCTCGCCGGTCTCGCGAGCGCGGGCAAGCCGATGCCGAAGCTCATCTACAACGTTCCCGACTTTCACAATCCGACCGGCATCAGCATGCCCGTGGCGCGTCGCCGCGCGCTCATCGAGTTGGCGCGGCGCTACGAGATGCTCATCATTGAAGACAGCCCCTACCGGAAAGTCCGATTCGAGGGCGAGAGCGTGCCGCCGCTCAAAGGGCTCGACACCGACGGTGTCGTCTGCCTGGTCGGCACTTTCTCCAAGCTGATGGCGCCCGGTCTGCGTGTTGGTTGGGTCGCCGCAACGCCGGCGCTCATCGCACGGCTCGTTCAGCTCAAGTCCGACGGCGGCTCCTGCCCGCTGACGCAGCGCATCATCGTGGATTTCTGCCGCGGGGGCGCGCTCGACGCGCACATTCTACGCGTGCAGAGCACCTACCGCTCGCACCGCGACCGCATGGTCGCCGCGATGAAGCGCGAGCTGCCGTCGGCCTCGTTCGATGTCCCCGCTGGCGGCTACTACCTCTGGCTCGAGCTTCCGGCCACCACCGACGGCGACGACGTCGCGCGTCTGGCGCGGGACGCCGGGGTGATCGTCCTCGCGGGGAGCAAGTTCTTCGCCCCGGGCGACGCGCCGCACCCGAAGAATTTCGTGCGCGTCGCCTTCAGCCATGCCACGGGTGACGAGATCGACGAGGGCGTGCGTCGTCTCGCCGCCGCCTACGCGTCCGCGACATCGGGCGCATCGGCGATGGCGGGCGCGCGCTAGCGCATCGATGAAGTCGCCTCTCCAGATCCGGGATGTTCGCGCGAGCTCCAGCGAGCGCGCGCGCGGCTTTGTCACCATCGCCGAATCGGCGACGGGTCCGCTCACCATGCCGCTGATGATCATCAACGGCTACGAGGATGGTCCCGTGCTGTGCCTGACGGCGGGCGTCCACGCCACGGAGTACGCGCCCATCGACGCCTGCATGCGTCTCCTGCACGAGCTGCGTCCGGAAACACTCAAGGGCGCGGTGATCGCGGTGCCCGTGGTGAGCATGACGATGTTCGAGCGGCGCATGGGCTTCGTCTCGCCGGTCGACGGACTCAATCTGAACAAGGTCGCGCCCGGCCGCCCCGACGGCACCTTCTCGGAGCGGCTCGCCCACGTGCTGCTCGAGGAGATCATCGGCGCCGCCGACTGTCACATCGATCTCCATGCCGGCGACCTCGGCGAGGACCTGCTCGCCTTCGCCGGCAGCGCGATGAGCGGCGATCCGGCCGTGGACGCGCGCGGCGAGGCGATGGCGCGCGCCTTCACGCCGGGGCTGATCTCGCTCTCGACCTCCCCGGACACGACGATTCCGCCCTTTCCCGGATCGCTCTGCTACGAGGCCGCGCGCCGCGGCATCGCATCGATCCTCGCCGAGTCCGGCGGGGATGGCACGCTGCGCGAGGAGGATGTGCGGGTCCATGTGGACGGCGCGCTCGCCGTCATGCGTTGCCTCGGGATGATCGATGGAACTCCGCAGCCGGTGCGCCGGCGCGTCGCCGCGCGGCATCGCGTGATCGTGCGCGCGTCGCGCGCGGGAATGGTGCGGCACAAGGTGCGCGTCGGGGATCACGTCACCGATGGACAGATCGTGGCCGAGATCGTCGATGTGTTCGGCGAGGTCGTCGAGCACGTGCCGTCGAGCGGCGCCGGAATAATCGGACTGATCTGGACGAGCAAGGTAGTGGCCACCGGCGATCCCCTCGTGCGATACTGGATCACGGACCCGGCGTAACGCCGCCACACGTGACTCCACTGGGGAGCGAATGGGATCTTTGAAGGATGCGCAGGGCGAGCCGCTCGTCGCCGCGAATGCCGGTGTCGCCGCGGCGTACGACGGCTGCGTCGCCGCGTACCTTGGCGCGCGCGCCGACACGCGCGTGCTCCTCGCCGCGCTGCTCGCCGCCGATCCCGGATGCGTGCTCGGCCATTGTCTCGACGGCTACCTGCACATGCTGGCGAGCAAGCGCAGCTCGGTCGCGCTCGCGCGTGAATCGCTGGCGCGCGCGCAGTCCGCACTGCCGAAGGACGCTGCGCTGCGGCGCGAGTCGCTGCACGTCACGGCACTGGACGCCTGGTCGCGGGGCGAGATGCGCGAGGCCGCCGCGGTCTGGGATCAGCTGCTCGCCGACTTTCCGCGCGATGCCGTCGCCCTCAAAGTGTCGCAGTTCGTCTTGTCGTACCTCGGCGAGAGCGCGCGCATGCTGGCCACCGCGGCTCGCGTGGCGACTGGCTGGGATGCCGGCGTGCCCGGCTACGGCTTCGTGCTCGGGTGTCACGCCTACGCGCTCGAGGAGTGCGGCGAATATGCGTCGGCCGAGTCGATCGGTTGCCGCGCCATCGAAATCAATCCCGCCGACATCTGGGCCGCCCATGCGGTCGCACATGTACGCGAGATGGAGGGACGGATGCGGGAGGGTGTGGAGTGGATCGGTGCCCTCGTGCCGCAGTGGCGGCCCTGCAGCAACTTCGCGATGCACCTGCGGTGGCACGAAGCGCTGTTCCGTCTCGAGCTCCGCGAGCACGACGGTGTGCTCGCGCTCTATGACGCCGACGTCCGTCCGAAGCCGACCGACGAATATCTCGACGTCGCGAACGCGGTCTCGCTGCTGTGGCGCCTCGAGCAGAACGATGTGAGCGTGGGCTCGCGCTGGCGCGAGCTGGCCGACACCGCGCGCGCGCACGTCGATGATCACGCCCTTGTCTTCGTGGACATGCACTACCTGATGGCGCTCGCCGCCGGCGGCGATGGCGAGAGCATCGCCAAGTTTCTCGCCTCGAGCGAGCAGCTGGCGCGAGAGGGCAGGGGGACGGAGGCGATCGTCATGGCATCGGTCGGACTCCCGCTCGCCAACGCGATCATGGCGCATCGCCGCGGAGAGTACGATCGCGCGGTCGATCTTCTTGCGCCCGTGCGCGCCCACATCCGTGATATCGGTGGAAGTCATGCGCAGCGCGATCTGTTCGATCAGCTGCTGATCGATTCGGCGATGCGTGCCCGTCGCTGGAGCATCGCGCAGAGCCTGCTCGCCGAGCGCACCAGCCAGCGTCCGCGAAACGCGTGGGCGTGGCGACATTACGCGGCGGCGCTCGAGGCGACCAACGCGCCGGGTGCGGCCGATGCACGACGGAGAGTGGAGCTGCTGCTTGCCTCCTAGCGCTCACGGCGACACACCGCGCGACACGCCCGAACCCGCGCGTCCGCATCCCGACACGCTCCTCGCCCACATGGGCGGACCGCTCTCGTCGCGGCACGGGGCGGTGAGCCCGCCGGTGTACCGCGCGTCGACGATCGTTTTTCCGACGGTCGCCGAATGGGAGGCGGGACGCGATCCGGTACGGCGATTTGATGTGGTGCGGTACGGTCAGCTCGGTACGCCGACGACCTTCGCGCTCGAGGAAGCCATCGCGGA
>JALZAE010000306.1 GCA_030948535.1 Gemmatimonadota bacterium
AAGTAGGTGTACGACTGGGAGAAGCCGAGCTTCGCCAGGTGCTTCATCACCTTGGGCCGCGTGAACGCCTCGGCGAGGAAGATCACGTCGGGGTGCGCGCGGTGCACCTGGTCGATCACCCACTCCCAGAACGCGAACGGCTTGGTGTGCGGGTTGTCGACGCGAAAGATCTTCACGCCGTGCTCGATCCAATGCATCAGCACGTCGCGGCACGCGTTCCACAGCGCGCCGCGGTCGTCGCACCAGAAGTTGATCGGGTAGATGTCCTGATACTTCTTCGGCGGATTCTCGGCGTACGCGATCGTGCCGTCGGCACGGATGAAGAACCACTCGGGGTGCTCCTTCAGCCACGGGTGGTCCGGCGAGCACTGCAGCGCGTAGTCGAGCGCGATCTCCATGCCCAGCGCCGTGGCCGCGCGCACGAAGCTGTCGAAATCGTCGATCGTACCCAGCCGCGGGTCGATCGCATCGTGGCCGCCAAACTCGTTTCCGATCGCCCACGGACTGCCGACGTCGTCCGGGCCGGGCGTGAGCGAATTGTTCTTCCCCTTCATGTTCGTACGGCCCACCGGATGAATGGGCGGCAAGTAAATCACGTCGAACCCAAGCTCGCCCAATCGATGCAGTCCGCGCTCCGCGTCGGCGAAGGTGCCGTGCCGCGCCGGGTCGTCGGTTTGCGAGCGCGGGAATAGCTCGTACCACGCGCCGCACCGTGCCCGCTCCCGGTCGACCCACACCGTGAGCTCGCCGTCGTAGGCGGTGAGATCGGTTGGCAGCGAGTTCGCGGCCATCAACGCCTGCAGCTGCGGCGACAGCGCCACAGACGCGCGCTCAGCCACCGACAGCGCGTCGTTCTGCAGCGTTGCCCATGTCGATTTGAGCGCGGTGCGGACGTCTCCGAATCGCGATTTCTTCGCCGCGCCGTCGACGAGTCGCGCGATTTCGAGCAGGTCGAGCGCGGCACTCTGCCCGGCGCGCAGATTCTTGTCGAGCGCGCTACGTCGCGTGGCGAACCAGTCGGTCCACGCCTCGACGGTATAGCTCCACGGCCCCGTGGCGTCGAGCAGCAGCGCGCCGCTCCAGCGGTCGGTGTTGTAGTCGTACGTCATGGGGTGCGCGCGCCAGTCGCGTTCTCCGGGCGCGCGATAACGGATGCGCGCCGCGATGAGATCGTGTCCATCCTTGTAGATGTCGGCGCTCACCGCGAGCACGTCACCGACGACGCGCTTGACCGCAAAACGGCCCCCGTCCAGCTCGGGAGCCACGCATTCGATCACGATCGCCCGGGTTGGGCGCGCGACTTTGGATTTCGGCTTACTGACGGTCACGGGCTCAGGGGTAAAATTCCGGACTCAAAGTAGCCCCAACGGGCAAGTCGCGCGCCCCGGCACGGTCAGCTTTTCGCGCGATCCATGTAGGCGCGGACCGCGTCGTACTGACCGCCCTGATTGGCGTAGAGCACGTAGTTGCGCGCCGTCGCGAACCATTCGCGGGTCGATGGCTTCGTCTTCGCCAACGCCTCGAGCAGGTCGCCATTGGAGATCGGCATGGGACGGCCGGTGCGCAGCGCGTCCTGCAGCTTGCGCTCGATCGCCACGTCGACGACGCCCTTGAGATCGGCGCCCGAATATCCGTCGGTCTTGGCGGCGAGGCGGTCGTAGTCGATCGCGTCAATCGGCTTGTCCTGAAGCATTAGCCGCAAGATCTCGACGCGTGCGATGGCGTCCGGCGGAGGAATGAACAGCAATCGATCGAAGCGGCCCGGCCGCCGAAAAGCGTCATCGAGATGCCAGGGCGCGTTCGTCGCCGCCATCACGAGCATTCCCTCATTCGCCGAGTCGATCCCGTCGAGCTCGGCCAGGAACTGATTGATCAGCTGGCGGCCGGCGCTGCCGCGCAAGTCGGCGCGGCTCGCCGCGAGCGCGTCGACCTCATCGAAGAAAAGCACACTCGGCGCGTCCGCCCGCGCTTGCTGGAAGAGGTCGTGCAGGTTTCGCTCGCTCTGCCCAACCCACATGTCGAGCACTTCATTGATCCCGACCGACTGAAAGGACGCGCGAATCTCGCCGGCGGTCGCGCGCGCGAGAAAAGTCTTGCCGCATCCCGGGGGGCCGTAGAGCAGGATGGCCCCGCCGGCTGTCTTGCCATAAGCGCGATAGAGCTCCGGGTGCGAAAGCGGATGAATGATCTTGAGCCGGATCTCTTCTTTCACCGACTCCATCCCGCCCACGTTCTCGAAGCTGATGCGGGGCCGTCCCGTGCGCGTCTCCTCACGCTCGCCGAGCGGGTCATAGCTCGGCTCGCGCGGCGGCTCTCGCTGCGGCGGCATCGGCTGCGTCGCGCCGGTATTCGTCGATGCGGCAACGCCACCGGCGCCGAGCGCGCGTGCAAGGGACGGGTCGGCGAGCGATGGATCGAGCTTGATCGCGTCGCGGTATGCCTGCCGCGCGCGCTCCACTTCGCCGATCGCCGAGAGGAGCTTCGCGTGCGAGAGGAGGAGTGCCGCGTCGTCGGGTGCGCCGGCGAGCAAGTCCTCGATCACGACGAGCGCGGCGGAGTGTTTGTCCTGCCGCTGAAAGATCGATGCCAGCTCGCGCTTCAGATCGCCGTCGCCGGGCTCGAGGCGGAGCGCTTCCTTCAGCTCGGACTCCGCGTCGCCGAGGTGGCCGGCGCCGGCGAGCGCCTGCGCGAGAAATCCGCGGAGTGCCGCGTCTTCGGGCGACACCCGCACGGCTTCGCGCAGCGCACGGATCCTGTTTTCGTTCGCCAACTCGCCTCCAAAGCACCGGTGGTCACGGGAAAGTTACGCCACGTCGTATGTTTCGTGCAGATGCTCGCATGCACTGCCTAAGTCATCTCTAAGCGGTGACGATCACCGCTTTCAACCCGTCCAAGACTCACAATTCCCGAAAGACATAGAGAACGATGGCATTTGTTTTGGCAATTCTCGTCGTCGTAGCGGCCGTGCTCGTGTTTGGCATGAACAGAACCACGACGAAGACCGAGCAGCCCGACGCATCACTGCGAACGGCGCTCGCGGCTCAGGGCCTCCAGGTCTCCGATCTCCTGCAGACCGAGTCGCTGACTCTCGCGCTGGATGAGTCCAAGGGACGCATCGCGTTCGCCTCGCGCGCACCCAATCAAGCGCCCGTCATTCAGATCGTTTCGTACGTCGCGTTACTCGCGGTGTCCATTCTCCGCGACGATGCGCCAGTCGTCGAGGTGCGGCGCAGCGACGCGCGGGCGCCGGTAGCGGATCCTCTCAGGCACGTCGCGATTCCGACAGGACTCGACACGCCGCTGTCGCCGGGACGGACCTCAGGGGTCGGGCTGCTAGTGAGTGGTATGTCGGGCACGGCCGACATGAACGTCAAACTCAAGCTGTCGCGGCTCGCATTGCGCGTCCTCACCGGCGATGGAGGCGGCGGCGCCGGCTCCGAGTACTTCGTGCGCGTGCTCGACCTGCAACGCCCGGACTACCTGTCGACGTTCTGGCTGCGTCCCCAGATCGCAGCGACGGAGCAGTGGTACCGCAAGCTTGGCGGCCTGATCCAGCAAGCCGATGGCGAGCTCGCGGCTCGAGCCGCGGTCGAGCCTCCGTCACCAGCCAAGGCCTCGACCTTCGTCGCCGACGAGATCGCGAAGCTGGCCGACCTGATGGAGCGCCGCATCATCACCGAAGCGCAGTTCACCCAGCAGCGCGACCGCCTGCTCGGTGACACTGAATCGGCGCAGTAGGAAAAGCCCCGACGCCCGACGCCCGACACCCGACGCCCGCTTCACCGTGGCGCGTCCGAGAGATGCTCGGCGATCACGCTCCATCGACCATTGCGCCGGCGGAACACCAACGTCATCGCGCCGCCTAGGTCGTGTGCCATACCGTTGGGCTGGATGTGCGGAATGTGGTATGTCGTGGTCAGTACCGCCGCATCGGGCGCAAGCACATCCACGTGCGTGAAGATTCGCTCGAAGCGCGGATTGCGCATGTTCTGCCCGACGAAACGCCAGAAGGTCTCGATCTGCGTGCGGAGCGAATCGCGCGACGTGGTCACTCTGCCGCCTGCGGCGGAGTAGACCGGACCCGTTTGCGGATACAAGCTCATCAGGTGATCGACCACGTCGCCTTTGGAAAAGTCCCACGCGGTATCGACCAGTTGCGTCAGCGTGTCGGCGAGGGCACTGTGATCGGCCTCGGCCGGCGAGGGAAAATCCGCCTTCCGGCACGCCGCCGAACCAAGTGCCACCGTGCAGATAGTCGCCGCTAGCGCGACACGAGCTCGATCGATCAGAGACATTCGGATCTCCGGCGAAGCGACGGGCTGTCCCGGCCAGTGGACGGTGTCCTGTCTCACTTGAGAGACGCACATCCGTAGATGTAGGAATTAGACCCGCGTCGGCGACGCCAAATGGAGACCGGGCTCGGCGTGCCGTGTGCATACCGTGAGGTCGGGGCAATCCCGGCGCAAGCATCGCGCTCATTCCCTCGATATCTTATGCAGGTCGTCTACCGAAGGTGAGGACACATGCGCTACAAGACACTGGTGCTGCTCCCGGTCGTGATCGCCGCCGCCGCATGCGCCAAAGGAAAGGCTGCTAACACGGCCTCGAACGACGATCTCAAGCGCGATCTGGCGCTGGCCTCGGCCCCGAAGCTCGAGCTCGCGTCGGCGCAAAAGTCCTTCCAGCGAACTGACATCGTCTCGGGTATCGAGAAGATCGCGTCATCGGCGCCGCAGGGTCACACGGCGCCGGTAAACAAGCCAAAGGCGCACGAGCCCGCTCCCGCGCCCGTTGTCGCATCGACCGAGCCGGCACCTGAAGTCGTCGCCATGACGCCTGAGCCCGCTCCGGCGCAGGCACCGGCAGCGGTCGTCCCGGTTGCTGGCCCGCGTCCGACCGCTCCGACATCGATCACGGTCGACGCCACGGAAGCTCGCGGCGAAGGTCAGAGCGGCGGCGGTGGTGGTTGGGGCGGCATTGGCTCGGTGATCGGCGTGGTGATCCGCGGTGGTGGCGTGGACGGCGATCATTGCGACCCGCGCACCGATGGCCGTCGTCGCGGTGGCATCTTTGTGAACGATCGCCTCCCCGGCGGGATGGGCGGCATGGGCGGCATGACGTTCCCGCGCCGCTAGCACTCTCGGCACGAACCAGAGCGCCCGGGCGACCCAGTCGTCCGGGCGCTCTTGCTTTGCACTATCTTCTGCGACCGATGGATTTCTCCGACCTCCCCGCCCGCCTCGCATCGAATCCGGCGCTCGCGCTCCCCCTCGTCTTTCTGGGCGGCGTGCTCACGAGCCTCACGCCCTGCATCTACCCGATGATCCCGATCACCGCGGCGATCGTCGGCGGGCAGAGCAAGCCGGGTGTCACGCAACCGAGGCGTCGCACGATCGGTCTGACGCTGAGCTACGTGCTCGGCCTGTCGCTGGTGTACGCGGCGCTCGGCCTCTTCGCCGGGCTCAGCGGGACGATCTTCGGATCGATCAGCACGAATCCATGGCTCTATTTCGCCATGGCGAATTTGCTGCTGATCGCCGGGCTCGCGATGCTCGACGTGATTCCAGTCCGGCTGCCCTCGGTGCTGGTCGAGCGTGCATCGTCGCTCGACGCGCGAGGCCGCTACGCGGGCGCGTTGGCGATGGGCGCCGCGTCCGGTGCGGTCGCCGCGCCGTGCTCGGCCCCGGTGATGGCGGCGGTGCTCTCCTTTGTGACACGAACCCACAGTGCCGCGCTCGGCTTTCTCTATCTGTTCGTCTTCTCGTTAGGCATGAGCGCGCTGCTGGTGGTCGTGGGCCTGGCGTCCGGCGCGGTATCATCGCTGCCGCGGGCGGGTACTTGGATGCTGTGGGTGAAGCGCTTTTTCGCCATCATCATGCTCGGCGTCGCCGAGTACTACCTGATCAAGATGGGACAACTGCTCACATGATGACGACCTCGAAAGCGGCGACCGTTGCGGCCGCGGTGGCGATGATCGCGTGCGCGCTGCCGCTGCGCGCCCAGGATTCCGGGATTCCGATCGGCACCAAGGCGCCGGGCTTCGCGATCGAGAATCTCACCGGGCAGAAAGTCGACGTGTCGCAGTACATCGGAAAGTCGCCCGTGCTGATCGAGTTCTGGGCGACGTGGTGCGAGAACTGCCACGCACTCGAGCCGTCGCTGATCGCCGCGCAGAAGAAGTATGGCTCGCGCGTGAAGTTCATCGGCGTCGCGGTCTCGTTCAACGAGAGCACGAATCGCGTAAAGCTGTACGCCGAGAAGCACGGCCTGGTGCACGAAATCCTGTACGATCGCGCCGGCGACGCGAGCGCGGCCTACGACGTCCCGGCTACGTCCTACGTCGTCGTCATCGACAAGGCGGGCAAGGTGGTCTACACCGGACTCGGCGCGGATCAGGATTTGGAGAAGGCGATCGAGAAAGGGTTGAGGCAGTAGAGGACGGGGGGCGGGGGATGGGGGATGGGGGACGGGGTGCGGGTACGGAGTGCAGAGCCTGATCACCCGTACCCCGTACCCCATATCCCGCACCCGGTGCTCAGTGTTCAGTGCCCAGCGCCCCCACTTCGCTGAGCATTTCCGCCACGTGTCTCGCTTCCGTTCTCGGATTCATGATCGTCACGCGCAGCACTCGTCGGCCGCCGACGATCGTCGTGGTGATCCAGCCGTGGCCCGAGCGATTATAGCGCTCGCGTAGGTCGCGGTTGATGCCGTCGAGAGTGTCATCGTCCATCGTACCGTCGCCGGCATAGCGAAAGCAGAGGATATTGCACTCGGGCTCGTGCACCGTCTCGAAGCGGCTCGATGCCAGGACCATCTCGTGCAGCGCGCGGGTGACATCGCAAAGGTGGTCGTAGAGCTCGCCGATGGCCTCGGCGCCATAGCGCTGGAGCGCGACCCAGAGCTTCAGCGCGTCGGCGCGGCGCGAGCACTGAAAGCTGCGAGTGCCCTGATCCGGAAGTCCCTCCTCGCCCGCGGCGTGAAAGAGATAAGGCGCGTCCTGTGAGAAAGCGCGCTCGAGCGTGCGCTCCTCGCGCACGAGCAACATGCCGGCGGCGAGGGGCATCAGCATCATCTTGTGCGGATCCCAGGCGAGGGAGTCGGCGCGCTCGATGCCGCGCAGCCGATGCTTGTGCGTCGCGCTCAGCAGCGCCGATGCGCCGTGCGCGCCATCGACGTGCAGCCAGACGCCGCGCGCTTGGCAGATCTTGCCGATGACATCGAGATCGTCAAACGCGCCCGTCGCCGTCGAGCCCGCCGTTGCCACGACCGCCATCACCGGTGTTCCTTGCGACTCCAGCGCCGACAGCCGTCCCTCGAGCGCATCCGCATCCATGCGCCAGTCGCGCGACGGCACCGCGATCACGCGCTGCATCCCGAGTCCAAGCTGCCCGACTGCGCGGGTCACGGCGTAGTGCGCGTGCTCCCCGCACAGCACCACGGGCGGCGTGCCGTACACGCCGTGCTCCCATGCGGCGGGCATCGCGCGCGCGCGCGCCGCGAGCAGCGCCGTGAAGGTCGCTTCCGTTCCGCCCGACGTGAACGTTCCGCCGGCGCCGTCGCCGAGTCCGGCCAGCTCGCACATCCACCGAATCACTCGCCGCTCGATCGCCGTTGCGCTCGGCGACATCTCGTTGACCGCGAGCGACTGGTTCATGGCGCTCACTACCGAATCCATCCATATTGCCGCCGGCAATGGCGCCGAGACCTGGTGGCCCATCGCCATCGGGTGGGCGAGCCGGTTCATGTCAGCCAGCACGTCGCGCTCGATGCGGGCAGTGATCTCCGCGAGTGGGCGGCCGGATCGCGGCATTGCCTCGTCGAAGCGCTGGGCGATGTCGGCGGGCGCAAGCGGAGTGGAGACCGGGCCGTCGCCGTCGGCCGCGCGAGCGAGATAGCGCGCCGCGATCTCGGTGAAGAGCGACGCCGCATCGGGCGCCGCGTCGGCCTCGAGCAGGGCGAAGATGGAGTCGGTCACGAGCGAGTAGTCGGGTGGTAAAGGAAGAGGAAAGATACGTTCGCAGAGCGTTCGCTATCCCACCGCACGGAGGCCGTCATGCTGAGCAAGGCGCGCATAGGCACGCATCCCATTCATACCATGCTGGTCGCCTATCCGCTCGGGCTATGGACAACCGCCGTGGTGTTCGATGCGGTTGCCAAGCTGACCAACCGCCCGTGGCTGCACATTCCGGCGTACTACATGATTCTCGCCGGATGCGTCGGGGCGGTCGCGGCGGCGATCCCGGGGTTGATCGATCTCTTCGGCGTCACGCAGCCGGATTCTCCCGCCCGGCGCACGGGGTGGATCCACGCGCTGCTGAACATCAGCGCGCTCGTGATCTTCGCCTTCGGCGAATACACGCGTCATCAGCGCCACAACACCATCTCGCCGGCCGGCTACTACACGGACGCGATCGGGCTGGTACTGATCGCGATCAGCGGATGGCTCGGCGGCGCGCTCGTGTACGACCACAAGGTCGGCGTCCCCTACACCGACGTCCGCTAACCGCTGAGCGTGAACTCTGCCAGCTTCTTCGAGGGGAGCGGGTCACGCGTCTCGTAGCACTGGATGCGCTCGATCGTGAAGGGCGCGTCCAGCCGCAACGCGAGCAGCCGCTGTTCCTTGTCCGGCGTGATCGTCGGATAGAAGCTGAGCGTGCAGTGCGGATAGAAGGTGAAGCGCGCGCGCTCGAACTCGAGGCCGCTGGTGGCGATGCGCTCATGCAGCGTCCGCAGCGGCCCGTGCACATCGAGCGGCAGCACGACGATCTGCGTCTGCATGAATCGCAGCGGGCGCAGGAAGTGCGTGGGGATCGGCGGCGTCTCGGCGGCGATGGGCGCGATCGCGGCGATGAGCTGCGCAGCCGTGGTGCCGAAGCGCGCCGGCCCCGAGCCCGAGCTGCCGATGAGCGTCACGTGCGGAGGTGTGACGCGCGCCAGCTTCGGATCGAACTCTTTTTGGATTTCGGCGACGCGCTCGCGGAGCGAACCGGTGAGCTCGGCGACGACGAATACGCCGTTGCGCATGGAGGGCGGTTTTCAGACGTCAGATGCCAGATGTTAGTTACTGCGCAGCAACTTAGTGAGAGTTTTTCCCCCACACCTAAACCCCACGCCCCACACCCGGTGTTCAGTGACCAGGTCCATCGCGTATGAGTTGGCTCGATGCGTCGTGTGTGATAGCTCGGACACGCGAGAGATCGCCGGGCCTGAGGAGATCCGCGACGAGGTCGAGGCATTGTGGGATTTTCACACCGCGCGCCTCAAGCCCGAGACGCCGCCGGAGAAGCTCGTCGATCGCGTCGCATTCTCTCAGGCGCCGCCGGTTCGCGTGGTGCAGTGCACGGCGTGCGGCCTCGTGTATCGCAATCCGCGCGAGCGCGAGCGGGAGCTGCGAGGCGTGTATGCCGGGGAGGTGCCCGAGCAAAGGGTGTTGCAATCGCTGCACGACATCCAGCGCGAATCCTACCGGGCGCAGGCCACCCGGCTCGGCGAGGTGGCGCGGCGCGCCGGCAGCGGGCTCGAGGTCGGCAGCTACGTGGGCGCGTTCCTGGCCGCGTCGCGGGATACGGGTTGGCGGTTCGAGGGAGTCGACGTGAATGAAGTTGCCAACACATTCACTCGCTCGCTCGGCTTTCATGTCACCCCCGGTGACATCGCCGCCATGGTTGCGGAGGCGGACGGACGAACCTTCGATGCGGTGGCGATCTGGAATTGCTTCGACCAACTCGCTGATCCGCGCGCGACCGCGCGCGCGGCGCGCACGCTGTTGCGCAATGGCGGAGTGCTCGCCGTCCGCGTGCCGAATGGCGGTTTTTACGCCGCGTTGCGAGGCGGACTCGATGGCGTGAGCGCGCCCGTCGCGCGCGCGCTGCTGGCGCACAACAATCTGCTCACCTTCCCGTACCGGAACGGGTTCACGCCCCCGGCATTGGAGCGCGTGCTCGAGGAGGCCGGATTTCGCGTGGTTCGCACCGAAGGCGACGCCCTCGTGCCGATCGCCGACGAATGGACGCTGGGTTGGGCCGCACTTGAGGAGAAAATCGTCAAGTGGGCCGTGAAGCGCGGGGCAGCAGCGACGGGAGCCGACGGTGCGGCATGGTTCGAGATGTACGCCGAGGCTCGCTCTGATCAGTGAACCACCGCAAGATCAACAGCACATCAAGGATTGCGCAGATTCACGCAGCGGTTCGTTTCAGACCGCCCCGTCCACGGAGCCATCAAATGCAATTCGTCGGCACCACGAACGCACCGACCCCCGCCGGTCACTATTCGCAGGCGACGGTACATAACGGCTTCGTGTTTGTCGCGGGCCAGCTGGCGATCGATCCAGCGCGTCCCGATTTCGTGGCGCCGACGATCGAGGAGCAAACGGAACGGACGCTCGCCAACGTCGCGGCGATTCTCGACGCCGCCGGGAGTGGTCTCGACCGCGTGCTGCAGATGACCATCTACATCTCGGACATTGCCCTCTGGGGTCAGGTCAATGCGACCTATGCTCGCGTCATGGGGACGCACAAACCGGCGAGAGCGATCGTACCGACGAAGGATCTACACCACGGATTCCTGATCGAGATTCAGGCCGTGGCGCATACCTGAGGAGGGTCACTCCTCGTACTCGTCCGAGCCCTGCACCCACATGAACGACTGAATGTCGATCATGTCGCGCGGTTTCATCGAGGCGAGGTCTTCGCGAATCTGCTCGGCGAAGCCGAGGTAGCTCGCGTAGGTGTCCCATGCGACCGTCGACAAATAGTGAAAGTCGAAGCCATACTCACGGGCGGCGATCCGCGTGACGTTGGGCTTGAGGAAGATCTGCTCCGCCGGCCGCGCGATGAAGCCGAATACGGTCGCCACGGGCCAGGTCAGTACACGGGTCTGCACGCGCGGCAGCTCCCGCACCACCTCGACCCACGCCTCGAAACGGCTTTGCAGTCCGGCGCGTCCGTACACCAGCTCGAACAATCCTTCGGCGAACGCGCGCGCGCCAGACGCGGGCTTCACCGCATCACGAAGCGCCATCTTCTCGAACGAAAAGAGCAGATTGGTCTGCGACTCCAGTCGCACGGCGCGCGCGGCGATGTCGGCGTACGCGCCCGCCTCGAGCAATCGCGCATACTCGGCTCGGTCGAGCGTCGCCACCCAACGCTCGTGCGCGGTCTCCTTGTAGCCGCGCTCCCAATCGATGTACTTCGGGTCCGCGAAACCCTTGGGAAAAAACCGCAGGAACTTCTGCTTGCACGCGCGCGCGTTGGCGTTCATCGCCCCTCCGCGGCGCGCGTTGCCTAACGAGCAGACTCCGTGCGCCGCATCGTATCGAGCGCATCGCCGGTCGCGGCGCCGCTCGCCGTGTTGTCGAAAATGCACCACGCGGAAACTCCGCGGGCGACGTGGGAAAGCAGCAATCGGGCCAATGCGTTACGGGCCTCGTCTGAATACGACGACCAGTAGATTCGCGGCGCGCCGTGCAGCCGATAGTAAGCGACGCCATCCCACCCGCCCGGCTCCGCGGCCTCGGGCACCCGCGCCGGATCGGCCGCGACGCGGGCGACGCGAAAGCTCGAGAGCAGCTCGCCGGCTTCCGCCGTGAACCAGCTCGCATGCCTCGGCTCGCAGACCACATCGCCCGCGAAGCGCGCGCGCAGCACGGTGAAAAACTCGCCCGCAACGCGAACGTCGAGCTCCCTCTTTGGCGGAAGCTGCACCAACAGCGGGCCCAGCTTGTCGCCGAGCGCGCGACACTCGCCGAGGAACCGATCGAGCTCCTGCTCGGCGCTGGCCAGTGCTTGCTGGTGCGTGATGACCTTCGGCACCTTCACCGCGAAACGGAATCCGGATGGCGTCGACCGCGCCCAGCGCTCGTACGTGCTGGGCATGTGCGCGCGGTGAAATGAAGAATTGATCTCCGCGACCGCGAAGCGCGCGGAGTAGCGCTCGAGCAGGGTGCCGGCCTCGGGAAAGGAATCGCGAAAGAGGCGGGGGATCGCCCACCCCGCCGTGCCTATGACGATGCCCGGTGCAGAACGCGCGGTCACTCGTGAAGAGTGACCGGGCGCCAGTCCAGCCTCAAGTCTTGCGCCGCTATCTCGGCACGCTTATCCGCTGGCTGGTGCTGTGCACGCGATCAGAGAAGACGAGCTCGAGATCGCCGCCATTGTTCGCCACCGTCGCTGTGCCGTTCCGTCCGAAGGAGAGCACCTGCCCGCTCGCCGCGTCACGCACCATCACCATCGGATGCGACGTCGCATCCCACACGACACGCGCACGGCCGCCCGGCACCGCCGACACGATGGCCTTCGGATCCGCCGGACCGCCCGGCGTGCCGGGCTGCGCTTGCACCGCCGCGGAGATGCCCGAGCGCAGCGAGCGCGGCGCACGGCCCGGAGCGGTCAGGCGGAGCTCGGAAATTCTCGACTCCGCCTCGGCGCTGATCGGAACGGTGAAGGCGAATGCTCTGGCGCCATCGGGTCCGTCGGCCACTTCCTCGCCGGCGAACGAGAGCGAGAAGACCGACGTGCCGTTCGCGTCGACCGCATCGACATGGTATGGCCCGGCGCGAGCCGGAAGCAACGGACGCGTGACCACCGTGAACGCGGGCTCGAGAATGAGCTCATCGTTGGTGACGCGGCCCCAGACTAGGAGGGTCCGCTGCGACGCTGCGTTCGACGCTTGCGTGATGTCCCCATGCGTCGTCCGCCAATCGACCACTGCCTTGTAGTTGTAGTCGCTCACCCACTCCGGATGGCAGTAGCTCATCAGGTCGGGCATGGAAGCCTGCTTTACGGTGAGCGTTGCCAGGTCGAAGCCGGTGACACCGATGGCCGCGTTCGCGTAAGGGTAGCTCGGATCCGGAGAGCTCGGATTGCCGCACGGCGCGTGCTGCCTTCCGAAGTTGTGGCCGAGCTCGTGCGCGGCCACGCCATCGCCGCTCGGCAGAAAATCCCAACCCAGCGCCGTGCCCAGACCAACGTAGCCGAGCCCGGCGATGCCGCTGCCATATGTGGCGTGTACGACCCCGTAGTAGTAGCGGCCACTCCCTTCCGTGCCCCGCAACGCGAGGATCTCCCCGAGGATCTGGTTCCAGGAGTGGTTCGCATCGTCGGAGACGAGCGGGTGCGCCGCGGTGCTGTACGGCGCGTGGACGGCGACATCTGTGGTCACGATCGGCCACAGCTTCGTCGTCATGTTCAGGAATTGACTCGAATTCCCACCAGTGACATTGCCCTGCGCGCTGTTCTCGGTGATCAGCACGGGGACGAACGTGATGTCGAAGCGTGGCATGGCACGAACGTCGAGCGCCATCGACCCGCTCGAGGGAAAGCTGTTGTCGGCCTTATTCGATTCGGCGATCACGCCGGCCGGATCGACGTCGGCGACGATGGACATGCCGGGCTGCACGAGCGCGGGCGCGAGCGTGAGATTCCAGGAGCCGTTGAGCGTCGACTCATCGATGGTGAGCGGTACCGCGCCGGTAGGCGCGTTGATCGTGCTCGTCTGCACCAGCGTGGCGCCATTGAAGAAGCGCACGCGCACCTGCGGCGCCACCGTGTTGGCGAGATTGGCCTGCACGAACACGCGCAGCTCGGCGCCGCGATCCTTCACCAACGGAACGCTTTCGACGAACGATTGCGAGCTCTGCACCACGTACATGCCGGCGACGATGAGATTCAGCGTCGACGTGGAGATGACGGCGTAGGTGACCGTGGCCGATGCGGTACCGCCGGCAGTGACGGCTTTGGTCTGCGTCGCCGGGGAGCCGCCATAGTTGCTGGCACCGCTCGCGACGTTGCTTGCCGTCACCGTGTACGTGCCGGGCGTGAGGTTGTTGATCGT
>JALZAE010000311.1 GCA_030948535.1 Gemmatimonadota bacterium
AGGTCCTGCCGCGCGTCTCGGTTCGCGCTGTCGCGCGCCGGTCCCGCGGGGAAGCGCGCGCGAATGTCCATGAGTCGGTCGGCGAGCTGCGACAGCGGAACGTCGGCGCGATCCGTGATCTTGAGGCCGGCCCATTTACGACCGTTCTGGTCCTCATAGGCGAGGTTCACCGTTTCGTCCTGCCGCCATTGGTCGAACGACAGGCCGCCATCCGCCTCGTAACCTTCAGCCGTCTTGCGACCGCTCCATCCCATGCCGCCCTGCTCATCGCCCTGATCGTTGAAGAACAACAGGCCCGCTTCGCGCGCGCCGCTGCGCAACGGATATGTCTTTCCGTCCATGATATTGTCGGGAAAGCGCGCCTTGTTCGAAACCGTCATGCGCAGCGTTCCATCGGGCTCGCGCACGTTGATGCGCCCGACGTCGATCTCCTCGAATGTCGTGCGGCTGCTGGCCGCCTGCACGAATGCGCCCGCGGAGATGACGATGAGCGCGGAGAGCGTGAGGGCGTTCATCCGCCGCGAGCGGCGCAGCTCACGCTGTAGTTCTTCGTGCATGACGGCCTCTGAGTTCACGGAGTGGGCGACCGTTGCCCGCGCGCGATGATGCTCGCCGCGGAAGGTGGCAGCGCTCGGTCGCGAGGGCGCAGCTGCCACGCGAGACGCAACACCCGCTCCGTCTCGCGTACGCATCGCTCGTGCTCCGGGTCAGCGGCGCGCCATGCGGCGAGCCCCCGAAGCTCATCGGTCGTCGCGTCGCCGCGAAGCGCGCGGTCGACGACCGTGCTCGCGGTACGATCGTAGTTGGTCCGCATGTCGTAGCACGCGTGATAGCCGCCTGGGATACCATCGGCGTCACTGTAAACGATGGTATGGAGGGGGCGAGTTGAACGTGTTGGAAAGACGTTATCAGTGGGGAGATGGCAGATGTTAGATGTCGGTGACTGAATTCCCGCTGTCGCTGACGTCTGGCACCTGACATCTGCCGTCTCTTCCTTCTCCGCACTCACCAAACCATGCATCCTCGTACCCGAATCATCGTCGGTGCCGCCATCCTCGCCGCACTGACAGCTGCGCGCGCGTCCAAAGCCCAGAACTACCCGCTACTCGACTCCACCGTCACCACTCGCATCACGGCCGAGATCTCCGGCGACGCCGCCTACGATCACATCCGCGCGATGTCCGGGCATCGGCCGCAGGGCTCCGACACACTCTACCTCACCGCGCAGTACGTCGAGCGCATGGCGAGCGCGGCCGGGCTCCAGCAGGTCCGGCTCATCATGCAGCGCTCAGCGCGCAGCACGTGGAATCCCGGCACGAGCGATCTGTGGATCGTCGACGCCGCGGGCGCGCCTGTGGAGCGCATAGCAAGCTCGATCCAGATGCGTCTCCATCTCGCCGACCGCAGCCGGCCCGCCGACGTCACGGCCGAGCTGGTGGACGTCGGCGCCGGACGCGCCGCGGATCTCGACGCGAAGAACGTCGCCGGCAAGATCGTGCTGACTTATGGCAGCCTGAATTCAGTGATGAGGGAAGCGGTGATTCGGCGCGGCGCGGCGGGTGTCGTCTGGTACCCCGATCCGTACACACCGTCGCGCGGCTTCCTCAGCTTCGGCATCGATCAGCCCGATGTGGTACCCTGGTTCACGATCGACACGGCCGCCGTCGACGGAAAGCTCCCGACGTTCGCTTTCATCCTGTCCCTCCGCCAAGCGTTGCCGCTCCACAATCGTCTCGCGGCATCACGCACGCCGCTGCGCGTGCACGCCGTGGTCAGGAGCGAGCTCGGCTCGCAGGTGCATCCGGCACCCTGGATGCCGATGGTCGAAGCGATGATTCCCGGTCGCGACGCCGGCGCGGGGCAGGACATCGTGCTCACCGGTCATCTGCAGGAGGGCGAGCACTCGGCGAACGATGATGCCAGCGGCTGCGCCTCGATGCTCGAGATCGCGCGCGCCCTGTCGAAGATGATCGCCGAGGGAACGCTGCCGCGCCCGCGACGTACGATCCGCTTCTGGTGGACGACCGAGAACGACGGCGAGCGCCGCTATTTCGCCGACAATCCCGCGGTGATTCGCTCGCTGTGGGTCGACATCAACCAGGACATGGTCGGCGCCAACGAAGCGCTCGATGTCATGCGCACGCAGGACGTGTCGCGCGTTCCATTCTCGCGCTTCCATTTCCTGAACGACGTGATGGAGTCGGTGGTCGACTACATGGTCGCCGGCAATTCATCCAACATCACGCACTATCGGAACGGCTATGGTCTGTATCCGAAGCCGCATGTCTCGCAGAACGGATCGCTGCACCGCTACAACGCGCAGGCCATCTGGTACATCGGCGATTCCGACCACGAGTCGTTCATCAATGCGCCGATCGGAATTCCGGCTGTCTCTTTCATGAACTCGCCGGACCGGTACATCCACTCGAATCTCGACGATCTCTGGCAGATCGATCGCACCCAGCTCGGACGGAACGCGGCGGCGTCCGCGCTCATCGCATACACGATGGCGACATCCGACTCGCTGTCCTTTGATGCGATCGCCGCCGAAGTCATCGGCCGCGGCGAGGCGCGGCTCGGCGGCGCGGTGCGCATCGCGCTGCAGCACGTCGCGGGCGCGACCGACAAGGGCGTCGCGTGCGCGGAGGCCTTGGATCAGATCTGGTATGGCATCGAGCGCGAGCGAAAGGGCATTCGCTCGCTCGGCGAAATGACCGCGACGTCGCCCGCGCGCACGGTGCCGCTCCTTGCCGATCTCGACCGCCGACGCCTGCAAGCCGAGCGCGAAGTTCGGGCAGCGTGTCCGAAAACGCCGTCGACGCGGGCGCAGTCTGAAGCGGAGCGCGCGCTCGCCGCGATGCGTCCGGCGATTGCCGGCGGTCCCGTAGAGTGGCTGGCCGCGCACGAGGGCATGCCATTCCCCGACGGCGTGAACGAGTATTTGCTGCGCGAGATGTTGGCCGCCATCGACGGCACGCGGACCGGACTCGATCTGTATCGCCTCGCCGCCTCCGAGGTGCGCGAGGCGGGGACACCGTATTATGGGTCGATCACGCCGGAGATCACGCTCGGATGGCTGCGCGGCGTCGAGCGGCTCGGCCTCATCAAGCAGGTAAAGTGATGGCGATTCGAGCATCGAGCATCGCGGCGGTGGCGATGATGGCCGCTGTTGCCGCGTCGCTCCGTGCGCAAGCGAGCATCGCGGCGCCAGTCCGCACGCTCGTGCGCGCGGGAACGTTGATCGACGGGTTGAGCGATGCGCCGCGGCGCGATCAGGGCGTTCTGATCGTCGGCGAACGCATTGCGGCGGTCGGTCCGTACGACAGTGTCGCCGCCACGGCCGGCAGCGCCACGCGCATCGATCTGAGCACCATGACTGTGATCCCAGGGTTGATCGACGCGCACACGCACGTCTTTCTGCAGGGCCCCGGCTACGATCCGCAGATCCTCCTCGAGTCGATGCCTTATCGCACGCTGCGCGCGGGCGTGGCGGCCCGCGTCGCGCTGGTGCACGGCTTCACCACGCTGCGCGACCTCGGCACCGAAGGCGCGATGTACGCCGACGTCGACGTGCAGAAGGCGATCGCCCGCGGAGTGATCCAGGGCTCTCGGCTCATTGTCGCCACGCGCGCGCTCGCGCCGAGCGGCGCGTATCCCCTGAACGGCTACGCGTGGGAGCTGACCGTGCCGTCCGGTGTCGAGGTGGCGGATGGCGTCGACGCGGTCCGCCGCGCCGTGCGCATGCAGGTGAAGTTCGGCGCCGAGTGGATCAAGACGTACTCGGACCGGCACAACCGCATCGGCACCGATGGCAAGTTGCACACGACGGCGAACTGGACGGATGAGGAATTCAAAGCGCTCGTCGACGAGGCGCATCGCCTCGGCGTCGGCGTGGCGGCACACGCGACGGGCTATGAGGGAATCGATGCCGCGCTGCGCGCCGGGGTCAACAGCATCGAGCACGGCGATGGCTTCACGCCCGATCTCGTCGACCGGCTCAAGAAGCAGCGCATTTATTGGTGTCCCACGATCTTCGTGGGCGCGCGCCCGCGCACCTTCGTCGACACGCTGCGAGACATGCAATCCACGCTCAAGGCGAAGGCGCTCACCGACGCCATCCGCCGCGGCGCGGGCGACCTGATCGTCTATGGTACCGACGTCGGCGGATTTTCCTGGGACGAGCCGACCGAGCCCGAAGCGCGCGACTTCGTCTACCTCGTGCGCTACGGCATGACGCCGATGCAGGCGATCAGATCGGCGACGACCGTCGCGGCGCGCATGCTGGGCGAGGAATCGTCCACCGGCGCGATCGCCCCCGGGCGTCGCGCCGACCTCGTCGCCGTCGCCGAGGACCCGCTCAAAGACATCTCGGCGCTCGAGCGAGTGCGGTGGGTGATGAGGGCGGGCGTTTCGTACGAG
>JALZAE010000250.1 GCA_030948535.1 Gemmatimonadota bacterium
GCGCGCGGCGTGAGGAGTACGGCGTCGTGCGGCGCGGCGAGTGCTGCGTGACGCGTAAACGTGCGGGGTGAGGCGTCGAATTCTTCGCGGCACGCGGCACGCCGCCTCACTCCGCGCGTCTTCGCCGCACACCGCACGCCAATCGCCGTACGACGCCGTACTCCTCACGCCTCACGCGCGCCGCACCCCGCACGATGGCCTACTGAACGTCAGCCGCAACCACGTCCGCGTACGCATCCGTGGGCAAGCATGAGCAGACGAGATTGCGATCCCCGTACGCACTCTCGATCCGCCCCACCGTCGGCCAGAACTTCCACTCGCGCGTCGCCGGCGCCGGATATGCCGCCTGCTCGCGCGTGTAGGGATGGCTCCATTCGTCGGCGATGACGCTCTGCGCGGTGTGCGGCGAATTCACGAGAGGGTTGTCGTCTCGACTCATCGCCCCCGACTCGATCGCCCGCACCTCTTCGCGAATCGAAATGAGTGCGTCGCAGAAGCGGTCCAGCTCGCCCTTCGCCTCGCTCTCCGTCGGCTCGATCATCAGCGTGCCGGCCACCGGGAACGACAGCGTCGGCGCGTGGAACCCGTAGTCCATCAGCCGCTTCGCAATGTCCTCGGCTTCCACACCGAACGCCTTCAGTGAGCGCGGATCGATGATGCACTCGTGCGCGACGAATCCGGTGTCCCCCTTGTAGAGTACCGGGTAGCTCGCGTCGAGCCGGCGCGCCATGTAGTTGGCGTTCAGGATCGCCAGCTTCGTCGCTTCGGCCAGACCCGGGCCGCCCATCATCTTGATGTACATGTACGAGATGGGGAGAATGCTCGCGCTGCCCCATGGCGCCGCGCTCACCGCGCCGCTCGAGCTGCCGCCGACGGGAATCACCACGTGACCCGGCAGGAATGGCACGAGATGCTGCGCAACGCCGATCGGTCCCATCCCCGGCCCGCCGCCGCCGTGCGGGATGCAGAACGTCTTGTGCAGGTTGAGATGACAGACGTCGGCACCGATGTCGCCGGGACGCACGAGGCCGACCATCGCGTTCATGTTCGCGCCGTCCATGTAGACCTGGCCGCCGTTCGCGTGCACGATGCCGCACACGTCCTTGATCTCGGCCTCGAACACGCCATGCGTCGACGGGTACGTCACCATCAGCGCGGCGAGATCGCCCTTGTTCTGCTCGGCTTTCGTCTTGAGGTCGGCGAGATCCATGTGGCCGTGCGTATCGGTCTTCACCACGATGACCTTCATCCCCGCCATCACGGCACTCGCGGGATTCGTCCCGTGCGCCGATTGCGGAATGAGGCAGACGTTGCGGTGGCCGTCGCCGCGCGACTCGTGATACTTGCGAATCACCAGAAGGCCGGCGTACTCGCCTTGCGATCCGGCGTTCGGCTGCAGCGACACGTCGGCGAATCCGGTGATCTCGGCGAGATCTTTTCGCAGCTCATCGAACATCGCTTGATAGCCGCGCGTCTGCTCGACGGGAGCAAAGGGATGGATCTGGCCGAACTCGGGCCACGTCACCGGAAACATCTCGGCCGTCGCGTTGAGCTTCATCGTGCAGGAGCCAAGTGGAATCATCGAGTAGGTCAACGACAGATCGCGCGACTCGAGCTTGCGCATGTAGCGCAGCATCTCGGTTTCCGAGTGATGCTTGCTGAAGACCGGATGCGTCAGATACGGCGCCGTGCGAGCGAAGGGCGCGTCGTACGTCGCGCTTTGGTCGATGGTCAGCGCAACGGCAGCCGCGCCGAATGCCTTCGCGATGTCGGCCAGGTCGCTCTCACGGACGGTCTCGTCGAGCGCGATACCGATGCACGCGTCGTCGAGCTGTCGGAGATTGATGCCGCTCTCGCGCGCCTGGTCGACGATCGCGCGCGCGCGACCTTCGCCGACGTCCACACGCAGCGTATCGAAGTACGTCTTGTGCACGACCTTCGCGCCTGTCGCCTCGAGCAGCCGGGCGAGCGTCGTCGTCAGGCGATGCACGCGGGACGAGATGCGCTTGATCCCCTCCGGTCCATGCCACACGGCGTACATCCCAGCGATCACCGCGAGCAGCACCTGCGCGGTGCAGACGTTGCTCGTCGCCTTCTCCCGGCGGATGTGCTGCTCGCGCGTCTGCAGCGCCATGCGCAGCGCCGGCTTCCCATGTGAGTCGCGCGACACGCCGATGATGCGCCCGGGAATCTGCCGCTTGTATTCGTCCTTCGTGGCGAAGAATGCGGCATGCGGTCCGCCGTAGCCGAGCGGTACGCCGAACCGCTGCGAGTTGCCGACGACGATGTCGGCGCCCCATTCGCCGGGCGGCGTCAGCAGCGCGAGGCTCAGCAGATCGGCGACGACGGTCACCATCGCGCCGGCGCCGTGCGCCTGCTCGGTGAACTTCCGGAAATCGTGCACGCCGCCGTCCGTCGCCGGATACGAGATCAGCGCGCCGAACAGCTCGTTGGAGAATTGGAACGTCTCGTGATCGCCGACGACGACCGTGATGCCGCGCGCCTTGGCGCGAGTCTGCACCACGTCGATGGTCTGCGGATGACACGTCTCCGAGACGAAGAACACTTCCTTCCCGGGCTTTCCCGCGATCGCGTAGCTCATCGCGACCGCTTCGGCCGCGGCCGTCCCCTCATCCAACAACGACGCGTTGGCGATCGGCAGGCCGACGAGATCGATCACCACCGTCTGAAAGTTGAGCAGCGCCTCGAGTCGTCCCTGAGCGACCTCGGCCTGATACGGCGTATATGCGGTGTACCATCCCGGATTCTCGAGGATGTTGCGCTGCACGACCGGCGGCGTGATGCACCCCGAGTAGCCCATGCCGAGGTACGAGCGGAAAATCTGGTTCTTCGAGGCCGTCGCCTTGAGCGCGCGCAACGCATCGTACTCGCTCAATCCATCGGCGATCGCCAGCGATTCCTTGCGACGGATGTTCGCCGGAATCACCGCGTCGATGAACGCATCGAGCGATGCGTAGCCGAGCAGCTCGAGCATCGCCGCCTGCTCCGCGGCGGACGGGCCGTTGTGGCGGGGAACGAAGCTGTCGATTTCGGTCGACGGCGTAGCGACGGGCGTGGTGGTCGTGGCCATGAGAGAGCCTCAGGGGCCGCCGGGCCCCGCTGGTCGGTCGGGCGAAACTGCGCGGCCGGCAAGAAGGCGCCGCGCCTGATCGGAGAGAAACGCGCCAGCGATCGTGCGCGTTCCGGCACCAATGTATACCTTCACCAACTCCCATGTCACGCGGTCCTGCCGACACCATCGCCGATCGTGAAGGCGCCCCGGGCGGCGCTCCGCGCGCGACCGTCCTTCGCTGGCGCACGCTGGTCACGCCGCCCACGACCGGCGCCGAGAACATGGCGCTCGACGACGCGCTACTCGAGCGCGCGCGTGCGACGGGTGAGGCCACGCTCCGCATCTACGCTTGGAGCTCGCCGACGTTGTCGCTCGGCAGGAATCAGCCCGCGGCCGGCCTGTATGACGTGAGTCGTGCCGCCGAGCTCGGTGTGTCGTTCGTCCGGCGCCAGACCGGTGGGCGCGCCGTACTGCATCACCGCGAAGCCACCTACAGCGTCACCGCGCCGACGGCGCCCATGGGCGCGCTACGCGAATCGTACAGCCGCATCAATCGTCTCTTGATCGATGCGTTGGCGCGCCTTGGCGTCCGCGCATCCGAAGCGGAGCCCGCCGGTCGTTCCCCGCTGCCCGGCATCGCTCCCTGCTTCGAGACACCGGTCGCCGGCGAGATTGTCGTTGGCGGGCGCAAGCTGGTGGGCAGCGCGCAGTGGCGCGATCGCGACGCGCTACTGCAGCACGGCTCGATCCTTCTCGCAAACGATCAATGGATGGCCAGCGCATTGCTGCTCGACCCGGTGGCGCCGCCGCCGCCGCCCGCAACGCTTTCTGCTCTCGTGAGTCCCGTGCCGACGCTCGCCGACGTAGCGAGTGCTTTCGGTGCCGCGCTTCGCGGCCGCGAAGATGTCGACGCCGCACCGCTGATCCTCGATCAGATGACCATGCACCATATGGACGAAGCGCGGCACCACTTCGAGAACGATGCCTGGACCTGGCGACTGTGACTCTCCCACTCCCCCGAAGATGACCGGCGTCCGCCTTCTCGCGCTGCTCTCCATTGTTGGCTGCGTCGCGTGCGCGAGCGACAGCGGCACTCGTACGGTCACCACCGGCGGCACACTGATCATCGCAGTGCCGGCGGATGCCGATGCGCTTTTTCCGCCCGTCGCCACCGGACAGGATGCGATCGCGGTCATCGACATGCTCTACGACCGGCTCGCCGATCCGGACAGCACGCTCGATCCGTTCGGCAGCGCCGGCTTCACGCACGTGCTGGCCGACGGCTGGACCTGGTCGCCCGACTCGCTCTCGATCGCCTTTCACATCGATCCGCGGGCACGCTGGCACGACGGGCCGCTCGTCACCGCCAACGACGTTCGCTTCAGCTATGCGGTCTACGCCGACACGGCCATTGGCGGCAGCATCGCGGAAGCGCTCACCAACGTCGATTCCGTCAGCGCACGCGATTCCTCGACGGCGACCGTCTGGTTCAAGCGAAAGTCGCCGCACGCATTTTACGATGCGACATATCAGCTTCGCATTCTTCCCGAGCACGTGTGGCGCGGGATCCCGCACGCCGAGATGGCGCGCTCGCCTCTGGCGCGCAATCCGGTCGGCAGCGGGCGCTTTCGCTTTCGTCGCTGGGAGACGGGCACGCTGATCGAGATCGTGGCCGACACCGCCAACTATCGAGGGCGGCCGAGCCTCGATCGCGTCACCTGGACCGTCGTCAACGATCCTTCGGTTCGACTCGCGCGTCTAATCGCCGGCGAGGTGGACCTCGTACCATCGCTGCGCCCCGAGCAGGTGACCGATCTCGCTGGCAAGCCACTGCTGACGACCTTCCGGCAGCAGCCGATGCAAGTGAACTACCTGCTCTTCAACCTGCACGATCCGGCGAATCTGTCGCGCCCGAATCCCATCTTCGCGGATCGGGCGATGCGCGTCGCGATCACGATGGCGGTCGACAACGCTACGCTGATCCATTCGGCGTTCGACTCGGCGGCAAAGCCGATGATCGGGCCGCTGCCGCGCTCGGTAATGCACGCCGATACCGCGCTGCGCCCCATCGCCTTCGATCGCGCCAAAGCGGCCGCCGCGCTCGACGCCGCGGGCTGGCGTCTCGCGCCGGGCGACAGCGTTCGGCGCAAAGGTGCCGTCCCGCTTCGCTTCGGGGTGATGGTGCCATCGTCGAGCACCACGCGCCGCCGGCTCGCCGTCGTGCTGCAGGGGATGCTGAAGCAATCGGGGATTCAGGTGGTGATCGACCAGCTCGATCCGCCCGCGATGGGCGCGCGGGTTGTCGCGAAGAAGTTCGACGCGGCCATGGTGGTCTGGAACGTGGACCCGCTGCCGAACACGCTGCGCCAGCTCTGGTCGAGCAAGGCGGCGGGGACGAATGGGACGAACTACGGCTCCTACATGAATCCGTCGCTCGATGCGGCGATGGACAGTGCCGACAACGCCACCGGCGCGCACTACTCCGAGCGATGGCGCGGGGTGTATCAAACGCTGATCGATGACGCGCCGGCGCTCTATCTCTTCGAGCCGCCGATCATCCACGGCCTGCACCGCCGCATCCACCCGGTCGGTGCGCGACCCGATGCGTATTGGGCGCGCCTGGCCGACTGGTCGATTCCGCCGGGCGAGCGCATCGCGCGCGACCGCGTGGGATTGGGCACAGCGCCCCGCTAGCCGCAGCGGCGACGGTGCTCGCGCTCATCGCGCGCAGGCTCCTCCAGACGATCACCATCGTCGCCGTCGTCTGCACGGCGACCTTCATCCTGCTGCACGCCGCGCCCGGCGATCCGATCGATGCCATGACCGCCGATCCGCGCATGAC
>JALZAE010000271.1 GCA_030948535.1 Gemmatimonadota bacterium
AGCTCATTCTCAAGAACGTGGACGGCATCGTATTCGTGGGCGACTCCCAAGCCGAGCGCATGGAAGCAAACCTCGAGTCGATGCAGAATCTCTACGACAATATGGCCGAGTACGGGTACGACCTGACGCGCATGCCGTTCATCGTCGAGTACAACAAGCGCGATCTGCCCAACGCGCTTCCTATCGCGGAGCTGCAGAAGTCGCTCAATCCCGGATGGGAAGTGACGGAGCCGGCGCGACAGCGCGTGGCGCCCGACCCATACCACTCCGGCGCCACGCTCATCGAGCAGATCGCGAGCGGCGAATGGGTCGAGCGCGCTCCCTACTTCGAAGCCGTGGCGACGTCGGGCGAGGGTGTCTTCGACACACTGCGCGCGGTGAGCAAGCTCGTGCTGAAGACGCTGGCGTGACCGCCTCGCCTCGTGCGAGTCGCCACTAGCCCGCGTCCCGTCGGTCTTTGCATACTCCGGTCGTGAACCTTCCCAACACCCTCACGCTCGGCCGCATCCTCATCACACCGCTCGTGGCGCTGCTGCCATTCGCCGGGCCGTGGCAACTGAAGTTCACCGGTTTCGTGCTCTACGTGCTCGCCGCCGTCACCGATTACTTCGACGGCATGCTCGCGCGAACGCGCAACCTCATCACCGATCTTGGCAAGTTGCTCGATCCGCTCGCGGACAAGCTGCTGCTCGTCGGCACGATGATCCCGATGTACATCCTGATGACCGATCCCGGCGACTGGCCGGCGGGACACCTCCCGCTGATCGTCAATCGCGTGGACGCCGCCTTCAACTATCAGTTTCAAACGCCGCTGGGCGCCGTGCACTTGCCGTTCTGGATCGTCGCCGTCGTGCTCGGACGCGAGCTGTTCATGACCATCTTCCGGCAAATCGCGGCGAAGCGCGGCGTCGTCATCGCCGCCATCGGTCCGGCGAAGTGGAAGACGGCCATGCAATCGATCTGGGTCGGCGCCGCGTATTTCTGGATCGCCGCGTTGGCCACTGCCACGCAATTGCATTGGGAAAATCCGTGGTGGTCTGGCTTCGCCAACTTCAACGGCATCGTCGGCGTGGTGAGCATGGTCGCGGCGTTCGTGCTCACGCTCTACTCGCTCGTGCTCTACCTGCAGCAGTACGGTCACGTCGTGTTCCGCACTTCCACGCGTTAGGCGCCGGACAGAGCGATGCGCGTGGAGCTGCTCACCATCGGTGACGAGCTGCTGCTCGGCTACACCATCGATACCAACGGTGCCCTGATCGCGCGGGAGCTCGCCGCGGTCGGCGTCGAGATCGTTCGGCGCACATCGGTCGGCGACTCACACGCCGAGATCGCCGCCGGCGTGCGCGAAGCGCTCGACCGCACGAGCGCCGTGATCACGACGGGCGGGCTCGGCCCCACGGCCGACGACATGACGCGCCCCGCGATAGCCGAGCTCTTCGGCCGGCCGCTGCGGCGCGACGAGTCGCTCGTCGCAATGTTGCACGAGCGCTTCAAGCGCTTCGGCTACGCCATGCCGCAGAGCAATCTGGTGCAGGCGATGGTACCAGAGGGCGCACGCGTCCTCGAGAACAGCTTCGGCAGCGCACCTGGTCTTTGGATCGAGGATGAGCGCGGTCGCTGGGTCGCCATGCTGCCCGGCGTACCGCGCGAAGTGCGCGGAATGCTCACCGATGTGTTGATCCCGTTGCTACGCGCGCGCGTCGGCGACGACGCGCGTGTGGTGCGATCGAAGACGCTTCGCACGACGGGCATCGGCGAATCGGCGCTGGCCGAGCTGCTCGGCGATCTCGGGAAGGAAGTCGACGGCTTCCAAGTCGCGTCGCTTCCGGGGTGGGAGGGCGTCGATCTCCGGCTCACCGCGCGCGACGTCGCCGCCGCCGACGCGGACCGCGCGCTGAGCGCCGCCATTCTCAAGCTGCGCCACCCGATCCAGAAATACGTCTACGACGCGAACGACCTCGCGCAGCTCGTGCTCTACGTCGTTGAAGCGCGCTCGCTCACCATCGCCACGGCCGAGAGCTGCACCGGTGGAATGCTCGGCGCACGCATCACGTCGGTGGCCGGATCGAGTCGAGCCTATCTCGGTGGCGTCGTCGCCTACGCGAACGGGGTGAAGACGGCGATGCTCGGTGTGTCTGCCGAGCTGATCGCATCGCACGGCTCGGTGAGTGAGGAGGTCGCTGTGGCAATGGCCGACGGCGCGTGCACGCGCTTCTCGAGCGACATCGGCATCGCCATCACTGGTATTGCGGGACCAGCAGGGGGCACGTCCGAGAAACCGGTCGGCACCGTCTGGATCGCGGTGCGTTTTCGCGACGTACGCCGCGCGCTCGGCCGGAACTACGTTGGCGATCGCGACGAGATCCGGCGCCGCAGCTGTCAGGCGGCGCTCGACCTGGTGCGACGGCTCATTCAGGAAACTTGAGCCTCGCGCAATCGTACGACAGCGAACGACGGTCGGTCTGCCCATGTGGCAGCGATGCGAGGCACAGCCGTTGCACCCCCGAGCGCTCTCTGAGCATCTTTCGAAGACCGCGTCCGATGCGGCGCGATTCGTCATCCGAACAAGGAAAGCAACGTGGTCGACGACATGCATGGCGGCAACGGCGCGCCCGATGATGCTTCGGACGAGCTGTCCGCCTCGACGGTTGGAGCCGAGACGTCAGCGGAGGCGCGCAACTACTCGGCGCCCGAGGTGCAGCGCCTCCTCGACGAGCAGCGGGACAAGTA
>JALZAE010000288.1 GCA_030948535.1 Gemmatimonadota bacterium
ATGTCGCTGCTGCTCGCCCCGCTGAGAGTCGTGCGCTCGAGGCCTGCGACTGGCTGCGACGGCGGCGTCGATGAGCCGGTCGGTCCCGCGACTGACGAGCCGTGAAACAACCCGGCCGGCGGCCCGAACGATGATGAGCCGTTGCTGCGCGGCGGCGTCGGCGTGGAGGTGCCGTCGCCGAGATCGAGGAAGACGAGATCGCCTGATTTCGGCGTCGGCGTCCATCCGCTGACTTTTGGCTCGATATCCGGATCGATCGCGCGCATGCGCTCGACGGTGGCGCGCGCTTCGCGCGAGCGGCCCTCGGCCTGAAATTTTTCGTAGAGCACCTGCAGCTGCTCGATCGCTTCACCCTTCCGGTTCCGGCGGATGAGCTGATCGGCGAGCATGAGCCGAATGTCGTCCTGGTCGGGACACAGGTCGGCGAATTCTTTCAGCGCGCGGAACGCTTCCTCGAGGCGTCCTTCCTTCTGCATCCGGTCCGCGTACTCGAGAAAATGCTGCTTGGCGTCGTTGATGAATCCCTTTTTCGCGCTGATCTTCCCAAGCTTGTAGTGGACCGCGCTGTGGCCGGGCGCATTTCGCAAGATCTTGTTGCAGAGAGCGATCGCGTTATTGAAGAAGCCGCCCTCGGTGTAGAGATCGACGGCCTTTTCGTAATAGCCGACGGCCTGACTGACGCTGCCTTGGCGCAACATCAAATCGCCCACGCGGTTGTAAAGCGCCACGTCGGCCTCGTCTACGTGAGAATCCATCTCATCGAGGATCTTCACGTATTCCGCCAGCGCCTTGTCGAGCTGCTTCTTCTGCTCGTACTCGGCGGCTTTTTTCTTGAGCTTAGCGATATCGGCCATCAGCGCCTGATGTGCTACGGCGGGGGAACGGTGCGGCTCCGGGGCGGATTAGGAGCACACCAAACTCAAAGTATCGGCAACTCACACGGGTGACAAGGTTTGCCGCGTGTCCACGATCCTCTACAACGACGGTCTGCATACCAGTATGGCAACTCCCGCGCATCCTCCGCTTCGAAGATGGCAACGTCGGCGGAAAAGCCGGGCGAGAGCTGCCCGACTCCGGCCGCCAGACCGAGTGCGGCGGCACCGTTCACCGTCGCGGCGAGCATGACCTCCGCGACGCTCATTTTGAGCTGACTGACCCCCAACGTGAGAATGAGCGGAAAGTTTACCGTCGGCGATGTACCGGGATTGAAGTCGGTCGCGAGCGCGACGGCCGCGCCGGCATCGATCAGCGCGCGCGCCGGGGCCTGCGTGCTCTTTCCAAGAAACAGCATGGTGCCCGGGAGCAGTGTGGCGACGGTGCTCGTCGCGGCGAGCGCGGCAACTCCCCGCTCCGAGATCGCGGCGAGATGATCGGCCGAGGTAGCGCCAAGCTCTGCCGCGAGCTCGGCGCCGCCATACGACTCGAGTTCGTCGGCGTGGAGCTTGAGCCCGAGGCCAGCGCGCGAGGCCGCCACGAGGATGCCGCGCGCCTCGTCGAGGGTGAAGACTCCGGGCTCGCAAAAGACGTCCGCGAAGCGCGCCACGTGCTGCGCGGCGACGAGGTCGAGCATTTCACCGCACAATAGATTGACATAACTGGCGCGGCTCTCCGCCGATGCGCGATACTCGAACGGAATTTCGTGCGCGCCGAGCCAGGTCGGCACGATGCGAACAGCCAGCTCAGAGGAGAGTCGCGCGATCACGCGCAACAGCTTGAGCTCGTCGTCGACCGACAGGCCATAGCCCGACTTCACCTCGACCGTCGTCGTGCCGTACGAGGCGAGACGCGTCAGCCGGCGGCGCGCGAGATCGAGGAGTTCGTCCTCACTTCGCTGGCGAACATCACGCACGGACGAATGGATGCCCCCGCCCCGCTTCGCGATCTCCATGTAGCCGATGCCCGCGGCGCGCATCTCCTGCTCCTCGTATCGCGCCCGGCCGAACACGGCGTGGGTATGCGAGTCGACGAGCCCGGGCGTGACGATGCAGCGCGCGCAATCGATGCGAAGCGCTTGGGGATACGCGCGCTCGAGATCCGCTTGCGGGCCCACGGCGGCGACGACATCGCCAGCGATCGCGACTGCCGTATCCGTGCGCACCGCGGCGTCGCGCATCTCGGCCCCGCGACGGGCGCGCGGCGGCCCCGCGCAGGTGACGACTTGCGCCGCGTTCACGAAGAGGATCATGCGCCCATCACGCCGTGTAGTCGCGCACGCGCGCGAGATTCAAGGGCGCTTGCGCCTCACCGCGGCACGCGTAGTAGCACTTGGAGCACTCGATGGGCTCGTAGCGCTCGAACTCCGTCCAATGCGCGTCGGAGGGAAAGTCGGGACAGCGGCGAACGTGCCCGGTGGGATTGACGTGAATGGTGCGCACACCGGCGCGGCACTCGGGGTCGAGCTCGCCGCGATAGTACTTCGGCACGTTGCGCAGGTAGTGATCGCTGCTGGTGATCACGCCGGGATGCGCGCGCTTGTAAGCCAGCAGCTCGCTCACCAACGCGTCGAGCCTGCCTAACGAGTCATCGGCGACGTAGTGCTCGTCGTTGCCATTCTTCATGCTCGTATAGGCACTGAAGCCGACGCCGATCCCCAGCTCGCGCGCCGCTTCGACGATCGGCAGGATGTCGTCAAGATTGTCGCGCTTGATCACCGTGTTGAATCGGATCGCATCGATCCCGCGCTCCCGCATCGCGCTCACGGTGCGAAAGATCTTCGCGCTGAGTCCCGGAATGCCGCGCGCCCGGTCGTGACGCTCGTCGGGATAGTCGAGCGAGATGTTGAATTGATTGAGTCCCGCATCCCAGAGCGATCGCGCGCGCTCGGCGGTGAGCGTGCCGCCGTGGGTGATCATGCAGATGTACTTGAGCCGTACCGCAGCCGAGACCGCGGCGATCAGCTCCTCGAGATCACGACGCAGCGTCGGCTCGCCACCGGTAAAGGTGATCATCAGCGGATTGAAGAAACGAGCCGCGTCGGCAAAGCTGGCCAGCTCGTGCAGTTTGGCGTCGGCCGGCGTCTTCCAGTAATCGCAAAAAGTACAGCGCGCGTTGCAGCGCTCCGTCACCTCGAAGTGGACGAGGATCGGGAAGCGCTTGAGGTGCAGATACGCGTACTTCGCCGCGAAGGCGGGAACGTGATACCAATGGAATCGCGACGAGAGCATTCGTTAGGGTGCGGGGTGTGGGGCGTGGGGTGCGGTGAACAGCATTGGCAACTGCATTCCTTCGCGCCGGGCCGTGGCGACTGCCGTTTCGTAGCCGGCATCCGCGTGGCGGGCGACGCCGATGCCAGGGTCATTGGTCAGCACGCGTTGCAGCCGCTCGCGCATCTCGGGCGTGCCGTCGGCGACGATGACCTGGCCCGCGTGCAGTGAATTGCCAATGCCGACGCCGCCGCCGTGATGGAACGACACCCACGACGCGCCACTGGCGACGTTGAGCAGCGCGTTGAGGATGGCCCAGTCGGCGATCGCATCGCTGCCATCTTTCATCGACTCCGTCTCGCGAAATGGCGACGCGACGCTGCCCGTATCGAGATGGTCGCGGCCGATGACTATCGGCGCCGAGAGCTCGCCCGACGCGACGAGATCGTTGAGCGCGACGCCGAACCGCGCGCGCTCGCCCTGGCCCAACCAGCAGATCCGCGCGGGAAGACCCTGGAAGTGCACCTTCTCTCGCGCGAGCGCGATCCAGCGGCGGAGATGCTCGTTCTCCGGAAAAAGCTCGAGCACGAGCTCATCGGTCCGGTAGATGTCCCTCGGGTCGCCGGAGAGCGCGACCCACCGGAACGGTCCGCGTCCCTCGCAGAACAGCGGACGCACGTACTCCGGAACGAATCCGGGAAAGTCAAAGGCGTCGCGCAACCCGGCATCGAACGCCACCGTCCGGATGTTGTTGCCGTAGTCGAAAGTGACCGCGCCTCGCCGCTGCATCTCGAGCATCGCACCGACGTGCCGGACGATCGACGCGGTCGCAAGCTCGACGTATTGCGCGGGATCGCTCGCGCGCAACGCCGCCGCCGCATCGAGCGAGAGCTCCGCCGGCACATATCCGTTGAGCGTGTCGTGCGCGCTGGTCTGGTCGGTGAGTACATCGGGCGTGATGCCGCGCCGCACCAATTCCGGCAACACTTCCGCGGCGTTGCCGACGAGCCCGACCGAGAGCGCACGACCGGCGCCGCGCGCTTGGTCGATCCATCGCATCGCTTCATCGAGGTCGGTACTCATTCGATCGCAGTATCCGGTATCGACGCGCTTTTGAATGCGCGACGGATCGACATCGATGGCGACAAAGGCCGCGCCGTTCATCGTCGCCGCCAGCGGCTGCGCGCCACCCATCCCGCCGAGTCCGGCGGTGAGCACGAAGCGTCCGGCCAGCGAGCCGCCGAAGTGCCGGCGCGCGACGGCGCCGAAGGTCTCGTACGTGCCCTGCAAAATTCCCTGCGAGCCGATGTAGATCCACGAGCCCGCGGTCATCTGGCCGTACATCATCAGGCCTTTGCGCTCGAGCTCCCGGAAGACGTCCCACGTCGCCCAGCGCCCAACGAGATTCGAGTTGGCGATCAGCACCCGCGGCGCCGAGGCATGCGTGCGGAAAACGCCGACCGGCTTTCCGCTCTGCACGAGCAGCGTCTCATCGGACTCGAGGGCGCGCAGCGAGTCGACGATCGCGTCGAAGGACGGCCAGTCCCGCGCCGCCTTACCCGTGCCGCCGTATACGACCAGCTCAGCAGGACGTTCGGCGACGTCGGGGTCAAGATTGTTCATCAGCATGCGCATCGCCGCCTCCTGCTGCCAGCCCTTGCAGGAGATCTCGGAGCCGCGGGGCGCGCGCACCAGGCGCGACCCCGACGCCGGCTCGACAGGTGTCGTCGTCGCGTTCATGGTCCCTCGTTAGGCAGCAGCGCGTCGAACGTGCCGCGCGCGATGGCATCACCGAGCTGCGCGATATCTCCGCTCATTACGCGATCCGCATCGAGATGTGCGACGATCGCGCGCACCCGGCGGTGAAGCTCCTGTATGCCGAGACCGGGACGCAACGGCGCGCGAAAGTCGATCGCCTGCGCCCCAGCCATGAGTTCGATGGCCAAGACGTGCCGGACATTGCGCACGATGCGACGGAGCTTCCACGCGGCACCCATCGCCATCGGCACGACGTCCTCCTTGCTCCCATCGGTCGGAATCGTGTCGACGCTCGCGGGATGCGAGAGCACCTTGCACTCGCTGGCGAGAGAAGCGGCGGTGACCTGGGCCATCATCATTCCCGAATTCACCCCCGCGTCGGTAGTGAGAAATGGCGGCAGCCCCTGGTTGAGATCGGGATGCACGAGCCGGTCGATGCGCCGCTCGGCGATCGTGGCGAGGTTGGTGAGGGCGATCGCCATGAAGTCGAGCGCCATCGCGACTGCCTGGCCGTGAAAGTTGCCGCCGCTGAGCATCTCGCCGCTCTCGAACACCAACGGATTGTCGGTAGCGGCGTTGATCTCGCGCGCGATGACGGTCTCGCAGAAGCGCAGTGCGTCGAGCACCGGACCATGCACCTGGGGCATGCAGCGGAGCGCATACGGATCCTGTACGCGTGGATCGCCGTACCGGTGGGACTCGCGGATCTCGCTGCCCTCCAACAGCGCGCGCAGCCGAGCGGCCGCCTCGGACTGCCCGCTCTGGCCGCGCGCGTCCTGAATCCGTGCGTCGAAGGCCACTGGAGTGCCGAGCAATCCCTCGACCGACATCGCGCCGGCGGCATTGGCGACGCGCCATAGACGGAGTGCGTCGTCGAGCGCTAGCGCCGCAATGGCGGTGTGCGTCTGCGTGCCATTGATGAGCGTGAGTCCCTCTTTGGCGGCGAGCGACACCGGGGTGAGGCCGGCGACGCGGAGCATCGCGAGGGCGGCGCCGCTCCGGTTCCCGGCGATGAGCGTACCTTCCCCAATCATCGAGAGCGCGAGATGCGCGAGCGGCGCGAGGTCTCCACTCGCGCCGACGCTTCCCTGCTCCGGCACCGGCGGATAGAGGCCGGCGTTGAGCATGGCCACGAGGAGCTCGACCAGCTCGGCGCGCGCGCCGGAAAATCCTTTCGCGATGACGTTGGCGCGGAGCAGCATCATCGCGCGCACTTCGCGCTCGGGCAGCAACTCCCCCACGCCCGCTGCGTGACTTCGCACCAGATTCACCTGCAGCTCGGCGAGCCGATCCTGCGGAATGGCGATGTCGGAGAG
>JALZAE010000295.1 GCA_030948535.1 Gemmatimonadota bacterium
CAGCAGCAACCGCAGCAACGACCAACCGCGGCGCCCGCTGCGCCGCCTGCCGCACAGCAGCCGACAACAAGCCAGCCCCGTCGCGGCGTCACCGACAAAGCAGAGCTCGAAGCCTTCCTCGATGGTATGATGTTGGCCCAAATGGCCGACAAGCACATCGCCGGCGGCGTCGTCTCCGTCGTCAAAGACGGCAGCCTCTTCTTCGCCAAAGGCTACGGCTATGCCGACGTCGCCAAGCGCACGCCGGTCGATCCCGCCCGCACACTCTTCCGCATCGGCTCGGTCAGCAAGCTTTTCACCTGGACCACCGTGATGCAGCAGGTCGAGGCCGGTAAGCTCGACCTCGACGCCGACGTCAACAAATATCTCGACTTCAAGATCCCGGCGACCTTCCCGCAGCCGATCACGCTGCGCCACATGATGAGCCACAGCGCCGGATTCGAGGAGGACAGTCGCGAGCTCTTCCAGCTCGACTCGGTCTCGCCTCCCGCGCGCGGCGCGTGGCTCCAGAAGCACATGCCCAAGCGCGTGCGGCCGCCCGGCACCTACTCGGCCTACTCGAACTACGCGACGGCGATGGCGGGATACATCGTCGATCGGGTCAGCGGCGTGCCCTGGGAGCAGAACATCGAGCAGCGCATCTTCCAGCCGCTCGGCATGAAGCACACCTCGGGGCGGCAGCCGCTGCCGGCGAATCTCGCGCCCGACATGTCGGTCGGGTACTCATACGAGGCCGGCAAGTTCGTGCCGAAGAAGTTCGAGTTTCTCTTTCCCGCCGCGCCCGCGGGAGCGGTCAGTTCGAGCGGCATCGACATGGCGATCTTCATGCTCGCGCATCTCGGCAACGGCGCCATCGGCGACAAGCGCATCCTCGGCGATTCGATCGCGCGCCTGATGCACACGCGGTCCTTCACGCACGATCCGCGCATCAACGGCTGGGATCTCGGCTTTTACGAGCAGTCGAGTCACGGTCTCACGATGCTCGGCCACGGCGGCGACACGCAGTGGTTTCACTCTGACTTGTCGCTCATTCCCTCCGAGCGGCTCGGCGTCTTCGTCTCGTTCAACACGAACACGGGCGCGGTAGTCAGCTTCGGCCCGTTCATGAAAGAATTTCTCAACCACTATTTCCCGACGCCGATCGCCACGGTGCCGCGTCCAGCCGATGCGCTCGCCCAGGCGAAGCGCGTCGCCGGCGAGTACGCCTCGAACCGCCACTCGTACACGACCTTTCAGAAAGCCGCAGGACTCGCCGGCGCAACGAAGGTCGCGGCGGACACCGATGGCACACTGATCGTCGCGTCGCCCTTCGGGCTCGTGCACTTCGTGCCGATCGGTCCCCTGCTCTACCGCGAAGAGCTCGGCGAAGGGATGCTCGCCTTCAAGGCCGACTCAGCATCCGGCAAGATCACGCGCGCGTTCTTCTCGGAGAATCCGACCGACGCCGAGGAGCGCCTCTCCTTTTCGGAGTCACCGAAGTTCCATCTCTTCCTCCTCGGATTCGGCATCTTCGTCTTCGTCGCCGTCATCGCCTCGGCGATTGCGCGATTCTTCAGGCGCCGAGTGGGCAAGCCGCGCCCCGAGGACGAGCTCCCCGGCCGCTGGTTCGTCGTCTGCATCGCGATCGCGAACGTGATTTTCATCATCGCGCTCGCCTCTCTCCTCTCCGATCCCTTCGCGGTATTGACCGGCTCACCGACGTCATTGAAGGTCGCGCTCGCGCTTCCGGTCATCGCGGGACTGCTCACGCTCGCGGCGATCGTCGCCGCGGTGCTGCAGTGGCTCGGCGACACGGGCACACGCGCCGCGCGCCTGCGCTATGACGCGGTGGTGGTCATCGCGCTGCTCTTCGTTTGGTCGCTCAACCATTGGAACCTGCTTGGCTGGTCGATGTGAGCCGCGCACGAGCTTTGCGATGAGTCTCTTGAGCGTGTGGCGGTATGTCGCACGTGATTGTCTCAGCTATCGCACCGGGAGAGTCTCATGGTAGACCAATCGCAGATCCGCGAGAAGATGGAAGTCGTCGGCTCCGACAGCGTGCACGTCGGCACGGTGGATCACGTCGACGGCACACGCATCAAGCTCACCAGAAAGGATCCGGCCGCCGACGGGAAGCACCACTACATCCCGATCGACTGGGTCGCCGATGTCGGCGCGCAGATTCGCCTGCGCAAGACGGCCGACGACGCGAAGCAGACGTGGCAGGCCGCGGAGTAGCGGGCGAGCACTGGCGAGGACCGAGGAAGCATTGAGCGAAAGGGGTCGCTCAGCGAATCGTCGCTGAGCGACCCCTTCGCGCTTGTGCGACGATCGCGAAGCGCAGAGCTCTACTTGCCCAGAAATTCTCCCAGTGGCGCCAAGCTCTCGATGTGATCGCAAAAGATCTTCACCGTGGCGATCAACGGCACCGCGACGAACGCGCCGGCGACGCCCCACAATTCCCAGAACACCATCAGACTGATGAAGATCGCGACAGGGTTGAGCGTCAGACGCTTGCCGAGCACGATCGGGCTGACGAGGTTCGCCTGGAGCAGATTGATCGCGAGAAAGCTGCCGGGGATGAGCAGCGCTTGGCCGGTCGTCGGGAAGGTCGTCAATCCCGCGAGCGTGAGCACCGCGACCATCGTCGCCGCGCCGACGTAGGGAACGAACTCCAGCATGGCGGCGAGCACGCCCCACAGCGGCGCGTTCGGCATGTGCAGCGCCCACAGCACACCCGCGACGACGGCGCCCTCGCAGATGTTGATCAGCGCGACGGTCCCGAGGTAGATCGACGTCGACGCCTCCACCTCGCGCATGATCGCGACCGCGCGCTTCTTATCGCGGA
>JALZAE010000316.1 GCA_030948535.1 Gemmatimonadota bacterium
CCGACCTCGCCACCTTTCAGATCTTTCCGTGGAGCGACGCCGGAAACCGCGTGGCGCGCATCATCTGCGACGTGCGGTTGCCCGACGGCACCGCGTTTCCCGGCGATCCGCGTGGTGCGCTCAAGCGACAGATCGCGCGCGCGGCGAAGATGGGCTTTTCGATGAACGCCGGAATGGAAGCCGAGTTCTTCATGTTCAAGCCCGATCCCAGCGGCGCGCCGACCACCATCACGCACGATGTCGGCGGCTACTTCGATCTCGCGCCGGTCGACCTGGGCGAGGATGCGCGCCGCGCGATCGTCGACGTGCTCGAGCAGATGGGGTTCGAGGTGGAAGCGGCGCACCACGAGGTCGCGCACGGGCAGCACGAGATCGATTTCCGCTACGCCGACGCGCTCACCACGGCCGACCACATTGCGACGTTCCGTTTTGTCGTGAAGTACGTGGCGCAACAGTTCGGGCTCATCGCGTCGTTCATGCCGAAGCCGATCTTCGGACAGAACGGCAGCGGCATGCATACGCATCAGTCGCTCTTTCGCGCCGAGCAGAACGCGTTCTGGGACAAGAAGGCGCAGTGGGAGCTGAGCAAGACCGCGCTGCAGTACATCGGCGGGCTGCTGCAGCACGCGCGCGGCTACTGCGCGATCACCAATCCGCTGGTGAACTCATACAAGCGGCTCGTGCCTGGCTTCGAGGCGCCGGTGAACGTCGCGTGGTCGATGCGCAATCGCTCGCCGATGATCCGGATTCCCGACCGTCGCGGACTGGGCACGCGGGTGGAGCTGCGCATCCCCGATCCGGCGGCGAATCCGTATCTCGCCCTCACGGTGATGCTCGCCGCCGGGCTCGACGGCATCGAGACAAAGGCCGATGCGCGCGAGCCGGTCGACACGAACATCTGGGAGATGTCGCACCGCGAAAAGCGCCGTCTGCGCATCGACGACCTGCCGGGCGACCTGAGCGAAGCGTGCGACGAGCTGAGAAAGGACAAGGTCATCACCGACGCGCTCGGCGATCACATCACGTCGCACTTTCTCGCGGCCAAGCGCCAGGAATGGCGCGACTACATCTCGCAGGTGAGCCAGTGGGAGTTGGACGCGTACCTGGCGAAATACTGAGCGGCGGCACTCGAGTCCCGCTCAAGCGAAATGACGTCTAACGAACCCGCCACGCTCGGCACTCGCCGCAACTACCGTCACGTCGATCCGGCTCGCATCGTCGAGACGGTGCAGCGGCTGCGCGCGCGGATCGCCGAGCGCTTCCCGGATTCCGGACTCGGCAAGGTCACGGCCGAGCTGTTGGGCCTCGCCGAGCACGCGACGGCCCGCTCCGCGAAGATGGCGCGACCGCACTGGCCCATTCGCGTCGGCGCCTTGGCGGCGAGCGCGGTGATGATCGCGATCGCCGTGGGCGCGGGGCTCTCGCTCCATCTATCGGCGAAGATCGAGGGATTTCCGGCGCTCGTGCAGACGCTGGAGTCGTCGGTGAACGACGTGGTGTTTCTCGGCATCGCGATCTATTTCTTGCTGACCATCGAGCGCCGAATGAAGCGGCACGAGGCGCTCAAGGCGATCCATGAACTGCGCAGCCTGGCGCACATCATCGACATGCATCAGCTGACGAAGGATCCGGAGCAGCTCCTGTCCGATGCGCCGAGCACGCCGTCGTCGCCGCAGCGCGCGATGACGCGCACGGAGCTGGGCCGCTACCTCAACTACTGCTCGGAGCTTCTATCCCTCACGAGCAAGTTGGCGGTGTTGTACGCCGAGCGATTCGATGATCCCATCGTGCTCGACGCGGTGAGCGACCTCGAGGATCTGAGCACTGGGTTGAGCAGGAAGATTTGGCAGAAGGTGATGGTGTTGGGGTCGATGCCTGGGGGCGTCGACCCAGATGTCAGACGTCAGATGTCAGATGTCAAACCACCAACCAACTGACCGCCCGCTGAATTTTACAATGGTTTTCCTTTTTCGGTTCGATTGACATGCACGTTCAATACGTCGCTATCTGTGATCAGGTCATCCTCGGCAACGACGGACGGCCGTCGCTGATCGGCATCTTCAACGATCTGCAGTTGCCGACGTTGCCGGTACGGATACCGCGCATCGCGTTCGCGGCGCGGCTGCTCTTCACCGGCGAAGAGTGTGGCAAGTCGCACAAAGTGGAGGTCGTGCTCACCGACACGGCGGGCGCGGAGATCGGCCGGCCGGGCGGTGACGTCTCGCTGCCGCCTCTCCCGCCGGGCATCGAATCGCTCGCGGTCGATGTGCCGATGCAATTCGACTTCTTTGAGATCGCCGCCTTCGGCCGCTTTACTTTCTTACTTCATGTCGACGCCGCGCCAGTAGCCGCCGTGCAACTGAGCGTCCGACAAGGCCCAGCGCAGCCGTGATGGAAAAACGGCGGAGCTCAAGAGCCCCGCCGTCCCCCGACCCCGTCCCCCGCACCCGCTACACCGGGAATAGCATCTCCCGGTACTTCGGCAGCGGCCACATCTCGTCGCCGACCATCAGCTCGAGCTCGTCGCACGTCGCGCGCAGCTCGCCCATGCGATCGGCCCCTTCATGCGTCAACAGCTCGGCCTGCGCCTCGAGGGCGTCGTGCATCCCTTCGGCCTTGGCCAACGTCTTCGCCATCGCGTCGCGGCGCGTGACGAGCTCCTCGATCTTCTTGCCCAACGAGTTCGCGGCCGCGATCTGCGGAATGACCGAGATGCCCGCGGCCTTCGCCTGCGCTGCACCCTTCGCCAATCCGCCCGAGTACGAGAAGCACGCCGGTAAGATCATTGTGTCGACGATCTGCTCCATGGTATGCAGCTCGATCAGCATGTCTTTCACGTAGCGCTCCATGCGCACGTGAAAGCGCGACTCCAGCTCCGCCTTGCTCAGAATGCCGAGCTTGTTGAGCAGCGCGCGCGACGACTTGCTGGTGAGCTGCGCCAGCGCTTCGGGCGAGCGGCGCAGGTTGGGCATGCCGCGCTTGGCGGCCTCCTTCACCCACTCCTCAGAGTAGTTGTTTCCCTCGAAGCGGATGTCCTTCGTCTCGGTGAAGGCCTGGCGCACGACCTTGAGCACCGCGTCGTCGACCGACTTCGTCTTCTTGAGAGTATCGCGAAGCTGCGCCGAGATCTCAGCAATCGCCTCGGCCACGGTCGCGTTGAGCAGCATCACGGGGAACGCGATCGACGCCGAGCTGCCGACGGCGCGGAACTCGAACTTCGCGCCGGTAAAGGCGAAGGGTGACGTGCGATTGCGATCGGTGTTGTCCTGCTGCACGTCGGGCAGCTTGGCGACGCCGAGCTTGAGCATCGCGTCGGCGGCGCCACCGCTACCGGTGCGACCGCCGGCGATCTCGTCGATCATCTTCGTCAGCGCGTTGCCCATGAACACCGAGATGATCGCGGGCGGCGCTTCGTTGGCGCCGAGGCGATGCTCGTTGCCGCTCGACGCGATGCCGGCGCGCAGCAGGCCGGCGTGCTTGTGCACCGCCTTGAGAACGGCGGCGAGGAAGACGAGGAAGCGCAGGTTCTGGTGCGGCGTCTTGCCGGGCTTGAGCAGGTTGACGCCATCGAGGTCGGCCGAGTCGCTGCCGATCGACATCGACCAGTTGCAGTGCTTGCCCGATCCGTTGATACCGGCGAAGGGCTTCTCGTGCAGAATCGCCTGGAGTCCGTGCCGCAGCGCGACTTTGCGCAGCGTCGCCATCACGAGCTGGTTGTGGTCGACGGCGATGTCGGTCTCCTCGAAGTACGGCGCCATCTCGAACTGGCTCGGCGCGACTTCGTTGTGCCGCGTGACGATCGGCACGCCGAGCTTGTAGAGCTCCTGCTCGACTTCAGCGATGCAGGCCTGCACCCGCTCGGGGATTCCACCGAAGTAGTGATCCTCGAGCTGCTGGCCGCGCGGCGGCGGTGCACCGACGAGCGTGCGGCCGGCCATCACGAGGTCGGGGCGCAGCGCGAAGAAGTGCCGGTCGATCAGAAAATATTCCTGCTCCGGTCCGAGCGTCGTGCCGACGCGATGCACGCCGCGGTCGCCGAGCAGCTCGAGGAGCTCGATCGCCTTCTCGGAGAGGACGTCGCTCGAGCGGAGCAGCGGCGTCATCTCATCGAGCGCTTCGCCGTTGTAGCCGATGAAGACCGACGGAATGCAGAGCGTCTTCACGCCGCCCGTCTCGACGATGAACACCGGGCTTGCCGGATTCCACGCCGTGTAGCCGCGTGCTTCCCACGTCGCGCGGAGACCGCCGGAGGGGAAGCTCGACGCGTCGGGCTCGCTCTGGATGAGCTGCGCGCCGGTGAACGACTCCATCGGCGAGCGGTCGTCGTCGAACGAGAGGAAAGCGTCGTGCTTCTCGGCGGTGAGGCCGGTCTGCGGCTGAAACCAATGCGTGAAGTGCGTCACGCCGCGTGAGATCGCCCACTCCTTGATGACCTGCGCCACGGTGGGCGCGATCTCGAGGTCCAGCTTTTTCCCCTGCCGAATGGAGGCGACGAGATTCTTGTAGACGTCACGCGGCAGCTTGTCGCGCATCTGTCGCGCGCCGAAGGTATTGATGCCGAAGTACTGCGACGTCGGCTGCGACGCGGCCTGCGAGCCGTTGCCGTTGCCGCCGTTCTTGGTGGCTGCGTGAGGAAGACGCGAGGTCATCGCCTGGATGACGGCTTTGCGGGGGCTGGACGTTGTCGACATAGGTGGTGGATTAGGGAGGGCGGGGCGGGTGATCCAATAAATCTGCACGAATTGCACGATTCCCGCAACAGTTGCTCGTTTTTTTCGGCGATCCCGGGAAAATCAGCGATTTCACGTGCAATTCTCGCAGGGCCGCCGTTCCGGCCGGCTAAGCAAAACGGCGACGCTCTCGTGAGAGGACGCCGCCGTTTTGTCTCGATGCTCTTTGCTTGGTGGACCACAGATTTCACAGACTACACGGAAGAAAAGCTGGGCTCTGTAATCTGCGAAATCTGTGGTTCCATTTTCCAGGAAGAGCCTTAGCAATCTTTGTTCGCGCGCGCGAGACGCTTTACTGCCGGCACGCCGCCGTCGGATCGGGCTTCGGCTTGTCGACCACGACGCGGTGATCGAGGTTGGCCACGCGCTGCGCCATGTCGTAGACGAGCTGCGTCACGCGAGCGAAGTGCGGGTAGTCGATCAGCTGCGGCTCGTCGGTCAGCTGGTGGTAGTCCTTGTGCAGTCCCGTGGTGAAGAACACGATCGGGATGCCGAAGCGCGCGTAGTTCGCGTGGTCGCTGCGGCAATAGATGTTCTCGGGGTGACCGTTGGCGTCCATCGTGTAGTCGAAGGTGAGGCCAAGCTTCTTGTCGGTGTTCACCGTCTCGACCATGTCACCGAGCTCGGTCGAGAGGCGGCGCGAGCCGACGAGCTCCAGGTAGTCCGGCGTGCCTTTGACGTGCTCGCCTTCCTTCGTCGTGCCGACGAGCGCGTCGGCCGTGCCGCCTCGGCCGATCATGTCGATGTTGAGCTGGGCGACGATCGAATCGCGCTCGACCGTCGGGTGATCCGTGAACCAGCGGGAGCCGAGCAGACCCTTCTCTTCGCCGGTGTGCCAGACGAAGAGAATCGACCGCTTGGGCTTGGCCGATGACTTGGCGAACGCTTCGGCGATCTCGAGCACGGCCATCGATCCCGAGCCATCGTCGTCGGCGCCGTTGTTGATCGAATCGCGGCGCGCCACCGGGTACAATTTCCGAATCGAATCCATGTTGACCTTGATCATCGACAACTGCTCAGGCGTCGCGCGCTGGCCATTGGTGAGCGACATCGTGATCGCCTCGCGCGCAGTGTTGTAGGCGCGGAGCGAATCCTTGTCGACGCCGGCGGGGCGCATGCCGATGTGATCGGAGTGCGCGCCGATCGCCACGTACTCGCCGCGCAGCTTCGGATCCGAGCCCGGCAACAGCGCGACAACGTTCCGCGTCGGCGCGGGAATTTCGTCGAATACGATCGCGCCGTGTACCGTCTTTCCTATGGTGCCCTTGGCGAGTCCGTCGAGCGATGGCACGCCGAGCAGCTTCTGCGCGGTGCTCGTGGTGACGTTGATCGTCCCCGGGACCTCGTTCGACACCTTGAGTCCGATCGACGGCTGGCGCAGCGCGGCGATCTGCTGGGGGGAGAGCTGCTCCCCGCCAACCATCACGATCGCTGCCGCGTTCGGGAACTGTGCGGCTGGATTCGCGCCGCGGCCGCCACGTCCACCACCACCGCCGCGCGGCGCGACGAGCACCACCACTTTGCCGGCGGTCTGGTC
>JALZAE010000318.1 GCA_030948535.1 Gemmatimonadota bacterium
CGCTCGAACCGCGCGCCGGCCGGAACCGTCACCGTGCCGCTGACTGTCGTGAACACGGCATCGTCGCTCGATCCCTTCAGCGTGATGGCGCCCGTCGCGCTCTTTGCGCGAAGCCACGGCGGCGAGCCATCGATCTCGATCGAGCCATCCATCGCCTCAGCATTAAGCTCGCGCGGCGAGCCGGCCACCTTGATGTGGCCGCCGACGATGTTGAGATCGAGACCACCCGTCACGCCGCTCACCTCGATGTCGGCGCTCCCGGTCTTCACCCAGATCCGGGCGCCGGCGGGCACACGCAACTCCAGCTTAACCGGCTTCAGTTCTGCGTTGCCGAGCACTTCGACGCCCATCTTGGCGGCGTTCGCGCCTGCCCCGTAGAAAAAATGTGCCGAGTCGGGCATCGTGCCGGTGACCACGAGGGAGTCGCGATCCCAGCCAATGACACGGACCGACCCGCTGAGATTCATCACGCGGATCGATGCCATGGGGCCCATGGCGCTGCGTCGGTTGATCTTCTGCTGTGCTTCAGACGCGCCCGCCGTCGCGCACAGCATCAGCGCGGCGCTCGCAAATCGCATCGCTCGAAAAATCTCGACTCGTAGCATGTCAGCTCCGCGCCATCAACTGCGTGGTCCGTCGAAGCAGATCGATCTTCTGCTCGTAGCCGGATGACAGCATGTGGGCGAGATCGGAATTGTTGGGATCGTGCGCCAGAGCGTCGCGCGCCTCGGCGATCGCTTGGTCGATCGTGCGCAAGCTGCGCTCGACCGTCGCCACGGTGCTGGGCGCCAACTCGGCGCGATGCGCATCGAGCAGCGTCGCGAGATCGCTTGCCACCGGGACGTACTGCGCATCGATGAGGCGAAGCTGCGCCGGCGGGGCGGACGCCGCGGGGGACACCCGCGCCACCGGCGTGGCGACGGGCGGCTCCGCCGTCGCGCGATGCATCACCCACACTGTCGCCGCCGACGACACCGCCATCAACACGACCGCGGCCGCGAGCTGCCACGCCTGCACGCGCCAACCCCGGCGCGGTGCATCCGATTCCGTCGACTCGCCGGCGCGAATGCGTGAGCGTACGGCGAGCCACTGGTTTGCGCTCGGCTGCACGCTGCGCGGTGCGGCCGCGACACGCGCCGCCAAATCGCGCAGCGACTGTACTTCGGCGCGGCACGCAGCACATTCGCGCAGATGCTGATCGGCCGACTGCCGCAGCGCCGCATCCAGCGTGCCATCCGCGTAGTCGTCGAGCATCGGTTCCATCGCTTTGCAGTTCATCGCTCCAGTGCCTCCCTCAACAACCGGCGCGCCCGAAAGAGGTGCGCCTTTGATGTGCCGACGGCCGTCCCGGTCAGTCGGGCGATCTCGTCGTGTTGGTAGCCTTCGATGTCGTGCAACACGAAAACGGTTCGCGCGCCCTTCGGTAGCGACGCGATCGCTCGCTCGAGATCGATGTCGGCGCCCGGCACACTCTGCCACGCCGCCGCATCGAACTCGTTTCCCGCCCCCTCGCTCAACACCCGCAACAGCCGCCGTCCACGCGCGCGCTGCTCGTTGAGCGCGAGGTTCACCGCCAGCCGGTGTAGCCAGCTCGAGAAGGCACTGTCGCCGCGAAAAGTGCCGAGCGCTTGCCATGCGCGAACAAAGACATCCTGCGTGAGATCGTCGGCGCGCGCCCGATCGGATGCCAGTCGGAGGCAGAGCGCATGCACGCGCCCTACATGCTCCCGGTAGAGCGCACCGAACGCCTCATCGTCGCCCGCCTGGGCTCGTCGAATCAGCTCGATCACATCGCGTCTCGATGCGCCAATCGTCTCAGGCTCCACTCGTGCGGCCATGCCCCTCGCCCAGTAGTCTCGGGAATGAGACTCCGGTGAGGAAGCTCTGGTTTAGAGCGCGTATCGTGGTGGTAGCGCCGAAGAAAAACGAAAACGGCGGAGCGTGAAAGCACCGCCGTTCGGCTCCGTCCAGACTACGCGTTGCTCAGGCCGGTGGCGGCGACGCGGCCTTTCCCGCGGTCGACGGACTCCACGATGGCGGATCGCTCGCCGGAAATGATTCCTGTCCGGCCTCGTCGACCATGCGGTTGGAGATCGAGTTGGCGAACACATCGATCAGCTTCGCGTTGAATTGCGGAATGTCGTCCGGCTTCCGGCTCGTCACGAGCTTCTGATCGACCTGCACCGCCTTGTCCACCCACTCGCCGCCGGCGTTCCGAACGTCGGTCTGCAAGCTCGGCCACGACGTGATCGTGCGTCCTTGGAGCACATCAGCCTCCACCAGCAACCACGGTCCGTGACAGATCGCCGCAACCGGCTTGTCCGTCGCGAAAAACTCGCGGACGAAGCGCACCGCATCCTGATTCGTGCGCAACTGGTCCGGATTCTTCACGCCGCCCGGCAGCACGAGGCCGTCGTAGTCGGTCGCGTGAACGAGACTCACCTCGCGGTCGACGGGAAACCGATCGCCTTTCTCATCGTGCTTCACCGCTTCGATCTCGCCGGCCTTGATCGATACGATGTGCGCCTCGGCGCCGGCGTCGCGCACCGCGCGCATCGGCTCGGCGAGCTCCGACTGCTCTACTCCGTTCGTCGCGAGAAACGCGATCTTCCGGCCATCGAGTCGCTGTGTCATTGCCCCTCCCCAGCTACTTCTCTGATGGTTTCTGCGCGTTCTTCCGCGCCCTGAGCTCTGTCTTCGCCTTGTTCTCGCCGGAGACCGGGATCATGCTGTGCTTCGCCGCCTTGTCGCTCGCGGCGAGCTTCTGCTTGTCCACCTGATGCACATGCGCGTCGTCGATATGCGCCTTGTGATCGGTGGTGCCCGTCTCCACCCTGTTCATCCCGCTTTTCTCGCCCATTGTCCCGCCCGCTGAGAGTGTGAGAGTCACGTGCATCGTCACTTTCCGTGCCGCGGATCGACTCGCTCCGTCACAAATTCACCTCGTTCTGCCGCCGATATCAGCTCTATCTG
>JALZAE010000323.1 GCA_030948535.1 Gemmatimonadota bacterium
CCTTGCGCTCGCGCTCGGCCAACCGCTCGAGTTTGGCGGCGGCGCGGTCTCCCTCGAGCTTGGCCGCCGCCTCGCGCTCGACGAGCTCGGACTCGCGCTGCTCCAGCGTCGTGAGCAGCGCCGCCACATCGCGCTCGCCCTTCGGGATGCGCTCCGCGGCGCGCGTGAGCACGTCGTCCGGCAGCTTCAAGCGGCGCGCGATGCTCAAGCCGTAGGAGCGGCCTGGAATTCCCTTGATCAGCCGGTAGGTCGGGGCCAACGCCGCCTCATCGAATTGCAGCGACGCGTTGATCACGCCGGGCACCTCGGTCGCAAGCAGCTTTAGGGCGCCGAGGTGCGTCGTCGCCACGGTCATCGTGCCGCGTCTCGTGAGCTCTTCGAGAATCGCCCCGCCAAGCGCCGCGCCCTCGGCCGGATCGGTGCCCGAGCCGAGCTCGTCGATCAACACGAGCGAGCTCGCGGTCGACCTCGCCAGAATCTCGCCGAGATTCTTCACGTGCGCGCTGAACGTCGACAGGCTGGCCTGGATCGACTGCTCGTCGCCGACATCGGCGAAGCAATCGTCGAAAATGGCGATGCGGCTCTCCGGGCCGACGGGCGCGGGAACTCCCGACTGCGCCAGAGCCGAGATCAGGCCGAGCGCCTTGAGCAAGACAGTCTTGCCACCGGTATTGGGGCCGGAGAGCAACAGCGTCCGCTCGTTTGGCTGCATGGCGAGATCGAACGGCACGACATCGCCGCCGCGAGCCAGCAGCAGCGGGTGACGGCCATCGACGATGGCGAAGCCGTCGGCCGGATCGGAAAAGCTCGCGGGCACGCAGCCGAGATCGTCGCCGAAACGGGCGCGCGCATAAAGTGAATCGAGCTCGACGAGGGCCTCGAGCGACTGCGTCATCGCGTCGCGATGCGGACGGATGGCGTCGGTGAGCTCACGCAGGATGCGATCGATCTCGCGCAGTTCGTCCGCCTCGAGCGCGCGGATGCGGTTGCCGAACTCCACGGCCGCCGGCGGCTCGACAAACAGCGTGCCCCCCGTCGCGGATTCGTCGTGCACGATACCGCCGACGGCGCCGCGCGCTTCGCGGCGCACCGGGATCACGTAACGGCCGTTGCGCAGCGTCACCGACATGTCGTGCACGCGCTGGTTGTCGTCCAGCTTCGCCATGGCGCGCTCGAGTAGCTGCACGAGCTCGCTCTGCGCACCGCGCAGCTCCCGCCGAATGCGCCGAAGCGCCGGCGACGCTTCGTCGCGCACCGAGCCGTCGTCGCCGATGGCGCGATCGATGGCGTTCTCCGGCTCGCGCGCGACGACGAGCCTCGCAACGAATGAAGCGAGGATCGCGGTCGCGACGCTCTTTCGTCGCGGATCGGCGAGCATCTCGCGCGTCAGACGCGACGAGCGGAGCAAGCTGCCGGCGCCGCGCAGCTGTTCGCCGCTCCAGCCGCTGCCCGCGACGCGCAATCGCACCAGCGCCTCGCGAATGTCGGGCACCGGCTCGGGGCGATAGCCGCCATCCCCACCGGCGATCGCGCGCACGGCCGCCACGCGCGACTGCTCGGCCTCGATCCACGCCCGGTCGTCGCGCGGAGTGAGCGCGCGGACGTGCGCGGCGCCGAGCGTGGACGACGCGCGACCCGCGACCAGCTCGAGCACGCGCGGAAACTCGAGGACGGCGAGCGCGTGATGATTCATCGCCTCGCTCGCGCGCGCGTCGCGCGCGCATCCGTAGACTCATACAGCCCGACCGGGCGACACGCGTCGCACGCTCGGGCTGCATGGTACATCGTTGTGATCACTGTCAACTCTGTCGGCTCAGCTCCTCGCGCACGACCGCGTTGATTCGCGTGCCGTCGGCGCGTCCCTTCAACTGCGGCATCACCGCGCTCATGACTTTTCCCACGTTCGCGGCGCCGCCGGCGATCGCCTGCCGGACCGCGGTGCGAATCTCGTCGTCGCCGATGTCGGCGGGGAGATATTTCTCGATGATCGCGATCTCGGCGGCTTCCGTCGCGGCCAGATCGGTTCGACCATGCTTCTCGAACGCTTCGACCGATTCGCGACGCTTCTTGATGCTCTTGCGAAGCACTTCGATCACATCGTCGTCGGCGAGCTCGCGACCGAGCTCAATGTTGCGGTTCTTCAACTCCGATAGCAGCGTGCCGAGCAGCAGCGTGGCGGGCTTGTCTTGCGCCTTGCGCGCGGAGTTCAGATCACTCTGGAGCTGCGCGAGCAGGTTTGCCACCGTCGTTACCTTTACACCGGCCGGGGGCGGCGATTCTTCCGGCGCGCGGCGTTCTCTTTGCGCTTGCGACGCTCGCTCGGCTTCTCGTAGTGACGATGCTTGCGCAAGTCAGAGAGAATGCCGGCTTTCTCGCACTTCTTCTTGAAGCGCTTGAGCGCGCGCTCGAAATTCTCGTCGTCGTGAATGATGACTTCGGACAAGAGACGAAATCCCCCCTTCGTGGCGCTTGTACGCCGGTGTAGTGTCCGCTTTGGAGTGTAGAACGTTGAAAGCTAGTGAGTTACATGCAGGCGTGTCAAGCAACGTATCGCCTTCTGAACGACAGCTCGCGCATAAGCTTCGACTCAGCCGCCGGCAGTTCATCGCGCTGGGCGGAGCGGGCGCGATCGTTGGAGTGCCCTACTCAGCTTACTCGAATTCGCTCGAGGTCGTTCGTACCTCGGATCCGGGGAAACCCGCCGGCGCCGCGCCGGTGCGCATCGCCCAGCTCACCGACCTGCACGCCCCGCACAACTGGATTCACGACGAGCAGGTGATCGACGAAGTGCGCCGGTTCGACCCACACCTGGTGTTCATCACCGGCGATGCGGTCGACCGTCGCGGCAACGAGCATCTGGTCGATTTTTACGGAAGGCTACCCGCTCGCACGCGACGCTACGCCATTCTCGGCAACTGGGAGTACCAGGGCTCGTGCGACTTCGGCGCGCTGCGGCGCCGGTACGAGCACGCCGGGGTACGGCTGTTGATCAACGAGCGCGAGGCGATTGAAGTCGAAGGGCGCCCTTTCGATGTGCTTGGCCTCGACGATTGGCGGCGCGGACGGCCGCTCTTTCAATTGCTCGAGGGCACGCCGCGCGATGGGGAGCGCACACTTCTGCTCGAGCACTGTCCCATCTCACTCGAGCACTTGCTCCCCTACCCCGACCGGCGCATATCGATGTTCTCCGGCCACACGCACGGCGGCCAGATCGCGCCTCTAGGCCTAGCTCTCATCCTTCCCGAAGGAAGCGGCGGCTACGTGTCCGGCTGGTATCACGGCGATTCGCCCGACCACCACATGTACGTCAGCCGCGGATTGGGACACACTCTGATTCCATTTCGACTCGGCGCCAGGCCCGAATTGACGCTGATCACCGCGTAGCGCTTCTTCCCGGAGGAGCTCATGCCGGACGACTGTCTCTTCTGCCGCATCGCGAACGGCGAGATCCCCGCGAAGATCGTTGCTGAGGACAGCGACTCGATCGCCTTCCGCGACATCAACCCGCAAGCGCCGACTCACGTCGTCATCATTCCACGGGCACACGTGGCGAGCCTCGACGCCGCGACCGAGGCCGAGATGATTGGCAGACTGGCGCTGATGGCCGCGCGCGTGGCGCGCGACGAGGGAATCGACAAGAGCGGCTATCGGACCGTCATCAATACCGGTCCCGCCGCCGGTCAAACCGTCTTTCATATCCATATGCACTTGCTCGGCGGACGCCCGATGAGGTGGCCGCCAGGTTAGTGCGCGCCGCGGCGCGGTGAGCGAGCGAGGTCGCGCAAATCATTGACGCGATCGTCTCGCCCGGCCGACGCTCGCGCTCAGTGATCGATGCCGCGTCCAGTGCGCTTCCGCAGCTCGTCGATCCGTTTGGAAGCTTCCGCCTTGGTCAGCGTTTCGTCGAACGGCTCGCCGGCTTCCTCCGACAGAGTCTTCAGATACGAGGCTTGAGCGCCCGTCATCGTCTCGTCGCCCGTCACCCACTCGTCGGGATCTTTCGCGGTGTTCGACCCCGACACGGTAGGCCTGTCATTGGGGTCGTTCGATCCACCGGGGTCTGCGTTTCCACTCACCGGGACTCCTTGTTTCACGTTGCGAAATTGCTGGGGTCATCGCTTCGCGCGCCGATTTTGTGTCGACAACTTGTTGCCTGCGCGAGTGGAAGGCGTCACGAGCAGCATCTGTGCCTACTCGTGACGAGCACACGATTCGCACGGCGGGCGGCGCTCTGCCGAATCAGTGAAGGTCGAAAGCTTCGCCTCGCCGGGCAATGGCGCATTGGCGGTTCCACAGCACCGCGGGCGCACCATTTGCACGTCCGGTGCGTCGGCTGATCGCCATCCGGGCGCAGCGGTATCGCCGAGACAGTGAGGCCGTGATGCCGGACCAAGAGACGCTGGAACGCGCGCGCGAAGACAAGCGCGAAGGGAAAGCGCCGAGCACGCAAGCAGGCGAGTTCGTGCGCGAGGAGATCGAGCACATTCGCGAGGGCAAGCACGGCGCGCGCTCCACGAAGCAAGCGATCGCGATCGGACTTTCCAAGGCTCGGCGCGCGGGAGTGACACTGGCGGCGCCGAAGAAGGGACGTGCGCCGGAGAGTACGCGCAAGCAGGCGCAGCGCGACTTGAAGCGTGGCCGGAGCAGCGCGGCGAAGAAAGTATCGGCGAAGCGATCGCGCGCGGTGCGTGCCGCGCTCAAACGCGAAGGACGTTCGGCGGTGTCGCCCAAGGCGCTCGCCAAGCAGGCGCGATCGAGCGCCAAACGTCATACCGCTAAGGAGCGGTCAGCCGCCGCAAAGAAGGCGGTGCGCACGAAAGGACCCGCCAAGCGCTCCGCCGCGGCGCAGAGGGCCGCTCGGACGCGCGCTAAGCGCGGGTGAAGGTGGTGCCGCCTCTACCGCCCCGCCTTCAACCGTCCAATCATCGCGCACGCAATCGCTAGCCCCGCTACGCCGGCCGTCTCAAACCGTAGTGTGTTGGGGGCGATGCTGACGAGAGCGAAGCCGGCCGCGATGAGCTGCTCGCGCTCCTCGGGCTCGATGCCGCCCTCGGGTCCGAGGACGAGCGTGACGGGTGTGATCGCGCGCTGCGCGAGCATGGGATCGCCATCGGCATCGAGAACCAGACCAGTTCCCTGAGGCGTCGCCGCGATGGCGCGCTCGAGCGTGGCGTCAGGAAAAAGCGACGGAAGCCATGCGCCCCCGGACTGCGCCAATGCCGAGATCATCCGCGCGCGAAGCTTTGCCTGAAACGCGACGCCTTCGCCACGCGGCGAGACGCTGCGCGAGCGTCGCCACATCACCGGCCGCCAACTCGTCAGCCCGAGCTCGGTCGCCTTTTCGGCCAGCCACAGCATGCGATCGCGATCGGCGATCGGGACGACGAGATGAATCTCCGGCAGGGGCTCGACCATGGAGACCCGCTCGACGTCGACGAGTCCAGCGGATTTGGCCAATCGCACGACTGGCCCTTCGGCGACCGAGCCTCGACCATCGATGAGGCGCACTCGGTCACCAACGGCGACGCGCCGCACCTGCGCGTGATGTGCCTCTGCTTCGCCGAGCGTCGCCGATCGTCCCTCGGCCAGAACGTCGTCGACGAAGAACGTCGC
>JALZAE010000399.1 GCA_030948535.1 Gemmatimonadota bacterium
GGCGCCATCGCCATCGCCCCGAGTGATCCGAACGTGCTCTATGTGGGCACGGGTGAGGAAAACCCGCGCAACAACGCCTCGATTGGCGACGGTGTCTACAAGTCCATTGATGGGGGTAGCCACTGGACTCACGTAGGCCTCGAGAAGAGTGACAAGATCGCGCGCCTCATCATCGACGCGAAGAACCCGGATATCGTTTACGCCTGCGGACTCGGCCGCGAGTGGGGACCGAACGAGGAGCGCGGCGTCTTCAAGACGATCGACGGTGGCCGCTCGTGGAAAAAGGTCCTCTACATCGACCCGCAGACGGCTTGCTCCGACCTCGCGTCTGATCCAAACAACTCGAACATCCTCTACGCCGGCATGTACACCTACCGGCGGTGGGCGTGGCATCTCGAGTCGGGGGGCGGGCGCACGGCGGTGTACAAGTCCGTGGACGGCGGCGCGTCGTGGACGCGGCTGTCCGGGCCCGATCAGGAGCGCGGGCTGCCCAAGGGCGACATGGACCGGATCGGCATCGCGGTCGCGCCGAGCGACCCGGACATCGTTTATGTGGTGAGCGAGACAAAGACCGAAGGGGAGCTCTGGCGAACGGACGACGCCGGCGAGCATTGGCGCACCGTAAACCGCGATCCGAACATCAACTTCCGTCCGTTCTACTACTCGGACATTCGCGTCGACCCGCAGAATCCCAACCGCGTGTTTTCCCTCTCCGGCTCGCTGTATCTCTCCGAGGATGGCGGCGCGAATTTCCACCAGATCGCGCGCGACGTCCACGGCGATCACCAGGCGCTTTGGATCGATCCGCTCAACCCCAATCGTGTGCTGAGTGGCAGTGACGGCGGCTGGCAGGTCTCCTACGACGGAACGAAGACTTTCGAGGTCGTGAACACGTTTCCGTTCACGCAGTTCTACCACATCAACTACGACCTGCAGCGGCCGTACATGGTGTGTGGAGGACTGCAGGACAATGGGAACTGGTGCGGTCCAAGCCAGACCACGTCGCCGCAAGGAAATAAGAAGTCGGACTGGTTCACCGTCTCCGGTGGCGATGGCTTCTTCACCGTGCCCGACCTCGCCAAGCCGTGGCTCGTCTACTCCGACGCGCAGGGCGGGATGCTCAACATCACCGATCTGCGCGACGGTAGCCAGAAGACGATCTATCCGTATCCGAACCGCGTCGGCTCGGTGGGCGATGCGATGGTCGCCCACAAATATCGCTTCAACTGGAATTCCCCGATCGCGCTATCGCCGCAGAATCCGGGCGTGGTTTACTTCGGCGGCAACGTCCTCTTCAAGTCGACGAATCACGGCATGTCGTGGGACGTCATCTCACCCGACCTCACCACGAATGACCCGTCGAAGCAGCAATCGTCGGGTGGCCCCATCGTGGTCGACAACACGGCGGCGGAGTTCCACTGCACGATCCTCACGATCGCGCCGTCGCCGCTCGACTCGAACGTGATCTGGGTCGGAACCGACGACGGCAACGTGCAGGTGACGCGTGACGGCGGGAAAACGTGGAGCAACGTCTTCCGCAACGTGGCTGGACTCAAGCCGAACGGATGGATTTCGGCGGTGGAGGCGTCGCACTACGACGCGGGCACAGCGTACGTCGCGGTCGACCACCATCAAGACGACGACTACGCTCCCTACGCGTACATGACGACGGACTTCGGCAGGACGTGGCGTCGCATCACGGGCGATCTGCCGCTGCGGGCGGCGTGGGTCCACGTCGTGCGCGAGGATCCGCGCAATCGCAATCTCCTCTACCTCGGCAGCGAGATGGGCGTGTGGGCATCGTGGGACCGGGGCGCGCGTTGGGTTTCGTTGCGCGGCGATCTCCCGGTGGTGCAAGTGCGCGACATCCAGATCCATCCGCGCGAGAACGACATCCTCCTCGCGACGCACGGCCGTGGCTTATACATCCTCGACGATGCGACGGCGCTACAGCAGCTCGGCCCGGCAATGGGAAGCGACGTTACGCTGTTCGACATCCGTCCCGCGGTGCGGTGGAGCATGTGGAACCGTGACGGCAACCTCGGGCAGAAGCGGTGGGCAGGGCAGAACCCGCCTGACGGCGCACTGATCACGTACTACCTCAAGACCCAACCGAAAGCCGAAGTCAACGTCACGATCGCGGCCAGCGACGGGAAGATGGTGCGGCGTCTGCGTCGCGTCGCCGATGAGCCGGGCGTGAATCGCGTCGCGTGGGATCTCCACTACGACCCGCCGTTCCAGGCGCCAGGAGCGCCGCAGGGCGGCCGCGGCGCGACACCTGCCGCCATGCAGAGCCCCGACACGTCGCTCGCCGGCGTCCGCGCGCAGCGTCGCGCCGGCACGAACGAACGCGGCGGAAGTAGCGACGAGGAAAACTTCTTCGCGCCGTCGGCACCCGCGGTGCTCCCGGGCAATTACTCCGTCACAATCACTGTCGACGGGAAAGCGTACACGAAGAGCGTGCAGGTGGAGCGCGATCCACGCGCGGATCTGACCGAAGCGCAGCTCGTCGCGCAGCACGACGCCGCGCTCCAGATGCGAGACCTGACCTCACGCGTCAATCGCATCGTCGCAACGACGGACGACATGCTCCGCCAACTCACCGCGCTCCAGGAGCAACTGCGGCGCGCCAGCGGTCGAAGCGGGGCGGCGGGCGGCGACAGTCTCTCCGCCGACTCCGCGACGTCGGCCCCCGTGTCGACCTCGACGCCAGGCTTAGCAAGCGGGCCGAACGGACCGGTGCTCACCGAGCTGGACTCGACGCTCGCCTTCTTCAAGCATTTCCGCGATTCCGTGCTAACGCGCCCGCTCGCCGGTCTTGGCTATCGCCAGTATCCGCGCCTCCGGGAAGAGATCACGACCGTCGCCGGAATGATCGCTCGCCCGCTAAGCGCGCCGACAGCGGGCGAGACGCAGCGCACGGGCGAGCTCGTAGCGGAAACGGATCAAGCGCAAGCGCGGCTGGACAGCCTGATCCAAACGCGCGTCGCGAAGATCAACGCGATGCTCGCCGGGAGACCGCATTTGCTCACGCCGCAGCGCGCGCGCGCGACGCAAGTCCCATAATGTCGGATCCGACCAATCCGGTCATGAAGATGTGCATCGACGGAATGCAGGCCGAGCTCGAAGGTCGCGCCGACGACGCGCGCATCCTGTTTCTGCGAGGCTGGGACGCCCGTCGAGATGCGTTCGACGCCTGCATCGCCGCGCACTACCTCGCCCGTCATCAAGACACGCCGGAGGACGCACTGCGCTGGAATCAGGAGGCGCTGTCGCAGGCAGAGCTCGCCGGGGCAGACCGCGTTCGCGGTTTCTATCCGTCGCTCTACTTGAACCTCGGTCATTCTCACGAAGTCCTCGGCGACCGCGCGAGCGCCCGCCGGTACTACGACGTCGCGGCAGCGCTAGTCGGCGATCTTGCCGACGACCGCTACGGCGAGATCGTGCGGCGTGGCATCGCCGAAGGCCGCCGCCGAGTTGCCGCTGATCTGTAGCGCTGTTAGAGCGCGTTGCAGCTCGCGAGCATTGCATTGATGCTACGGTAGGACGAGACATTTCTTGTCGGCAGGGAGAAACGGCGTGTCATCGCATCAGCGACGTCGTCGCGTGATCTTCGCGCTATGGGTCAGCTTGGGCGCCTGCCTCACGGCGACAATGCAAGCGCAGCTGGCCCGAGGCACGGTAGTAGATGACGCTTCTGGGAAGCCAGTGGCGGGGGCGATCGTGACCCTCGTGGGCGTTGACGGCTCGCCGCGCTCGTCGCTGACGGACGAGCGTGGCCGGTTTGCGATCGCCGCCTCGGGCGCTGGCCAGTACGTGCTCGAGGTCAAGCGCATCGGTGTCAAACGCGTAAGCACGCCGCTCACCCAGTTCGCAGCTGGTGAGACGCGCGAGTTCACCATCGGTGTCGCCGCGGTCATCGCCCTGCAGACGGAGGTCATCATCACGGAGCAGTCACGCTGCGCGCTGCGGGCCGAGGATGGTTCGCGTGCGGCAGCGATCTGGGACGATGTCCGCGCAGCGCTCGTTGCCACTGAACTCTCGGTAGCTGAGCGGCGCTTTTCCGCAACCTTCCGGGACTATACGCGCGATCTGGACCCCGCAAGCGGACGCGTGCTTCTGGAGCAGCGCACCGAGCGCCGCGGAGTAACAACGAACCCCTATGTGAGCGCACCCCCGAGCGAGCTCTCCGAGAAAGGCTACATCGTCAGTGAGGCTGGGAACGTGCGCCGTTATCGAGCGCCGGACGCGAGCGTTCTGATCTCCGACGCGTTTGTTCGCGACCACTGTTTCCGGCTGACAGATGGCCTTGCGCTTGCGCCCGGGACCATTGGACTGGCGTTCAAGCCGACACCCGCGCGACGGAAGTCGGACGTTACTGGGACCCTCTGGCTCGATCGCGCAACGCACGAGTTGCAGTTCCTCGACTTCGACTACGTCAACGAGCCTGAGCCTCGCTCGGAGGATGCCACCCCCGGCGGCCAGGTCAGTTTCAAGCGGCTGCCCTCCGGCGCGTGGATCGTCGAGCGCTGGCGCATTCGCGTTCCCATACTCGAGCTCGCGGCCTCGCCGCGCTCACGCCTCGGCCGGGAGTTCGAGCCCGCGCGCGTTCGCGTGGCCGCCATTCGTGAGGTGGGTGGTGCCGTGGTTGCGGCCGACGTCGGGCTCGAGGCGAGAGATAGCACCGCGGCCATCGTTGGCACCGCCTTTGACAGCACGACGGACGCGCCGCTAGCGGATGCGTTGATCAGAATGGTCGGCACTAGTCACGAAGCCCGCAGCACCGCGGATGGGCGGTTTCGTCTCAGTGGCGTAGCACCCGGCCGCTACGTTGTGACACTGACCCACGATCGCCTCGACTCTCTTGGAGTCGCTGCCCCTCGCGAGGAGACAGTTGTGCGCTACCCAGGCGGAGCGACGGTCACGCTCGCCATACCGACGTGGTCGTCAATCGAGACCGCGCTATGCCCCGGGGCGGTGAGTGATACCACGGTGGGCGTGCTTCGCGGAACCGTCCGCAACGTGCAGGGGCGTCCGCAACCCGATATTGCGGTGGAGGTATCCTGGTTGCAATTCGAGACTGTCACCGGAACCACGGCTACCCTGACCTCACGTCCGATGCGAATCGTGACCCGCACGGATCAAGCTGGCCATTACCAAGTGTGCAGCGTGCGTGCGGATCATCCGTTGCAGATCACCGCGATTGACGCCGCGCAAATGCGCGCGCGCGCTGACGCACGAATCCCAAAGCGACGAGTCGGCGTCATTGACCTCGTGCTCGCCAAGTAGCAGGACCAGTCTCGTTCAGGCAGGGCGTCGGACGGGTACCGTGTCGGCTGGCCTCTCTTACCTCGCCGAATCCAGCCGCGCCGCGCGCGCGATTGCCACCACCGTCTTCGTGATGCGATCCGCGCTCGCGCTGTCCCCCTGCGCCGCCAGTGCGACCGCGAGCTGTTGTCCGGTGATCGCATACGCCAGCGGAATGCCTACCGACGCGCGATCCGGCCACTGTCCTTCTCGAATGAGAGCGCTTGCTCCGCCGTACACAGTGTCCCACAGCGCGCGCGTGCGCTCGATGTCGAGGTGCGCGCCGGAAACCGCCGGGAAATCGGCCGTCGTCTGAACCGCTGCCGGCTCGAGCTTCTCGGCCAAGCCCTGTTGGCGCAGATAAGGGCCGAGGCCGAGCGCCTGCGCGTAGCCGCCTAACGAGAAGTACACGCCGCGGTCCGGGAAAGAATCGCGAATGGCGTAGAGCACTAGCAGCTGATCGCGCGTGAGCTCGCGCTGTGGCACCAACGCATCGATGCTGCCCGACTTGAAGTGCACCGGGCCGGCGAGCTGCGCGACATAGGGGACCGAATCGAGCTGGTCGCGCGTCAGCGACCAGATCGGTTTCATCGGCTTCTTCCACTCCCTGTTCCGATAGATCGCCGGACCGCGCGCCGCGTCGTACGTCTCCGGCGGATGCGCAATCAGGTTGTGCGCGTACGCAGGAATTCCGAGGTACGGAATCAGCGTCACAGTCACATCGCGGCGCACGCCTTCGACATTCTGCGCGTACCAGAGCGGGAAGCTGTCGTTGTCGCCGTTCGTCACCAGTAGTCCATACGGCTCGACGGAGTTCAGCAGATCCACCGCCCACTCGCGCGTGAATGTCTGGCCGGCGCGCGAGGCGCTGTGATGATTCGCGGCGAGCGGCACGAGCGCGAGCATCAACATCGGTGCCGCGAAGGCCCACGCTCTGCGCTCGCCCTGCCCTTGCGACGCGAGCCGGTCGGCGGCGTAGCGCCACAGCGATGCCAGGCCGACCGCGGCCAACATTCCCCAGAGCGAGAAGGTCCAGATGAAGAAGTAGTCGCGCTCGCGCACCTCGTGCGGCGCATCGGTTAGCTCCAGCGACTGCGACCATCCGTACTTGAAGTTGAGATAGAAGATGAGCGCGCCGGTCAGCGTGCCCGCCAACGTCGCGAAATACCACCAGCTCTCGGGCGCGCGCTTGCGCTGCGCCACCAGTCCACCAACGCCGAGCGCGAAGAAGATCAGCGCGAACGCGTACTGCATCAGCGGACGCTGCCCGTCGGCGTCGCGCACCCACTGCCACTTGAAGTAGAGCCACCACATCCCGATCTGGGCCGGCAGTGGTGCCTGCCGCTCGAGCACCGGATGTCCGCCGTACTGCTCGCGCTGCATGTTCGCCATCAGCAAATGCGCGGTCTCGGCGCTGAAGGTGCAACCGATCTCCGGCTTTCCTCCAATGCACGCCGTCGGCGCACCTTCGTTGATCATCGGCTGATGGGCCGAGCGGATCGGCTCGAGCGCGAAGGGCGATACGCCCGCCAGGCCGACGGCGGCGAGCACGATCAACAAGCGCCAGCGCAGCAGCGTCGCCGGCCTGCGCGCGAGCATCGTCGCCACGATCGCCGGACCAACCAGCAATCCCGCCGGATGAACCGCGTACGCCAACCCCGACACGTAGGCGACGATCACCAGCAGCCGGTCCGCGGACGCATCTCGCTTCGATGCGAGCGCGTCGAGCCAGCGCACGACGAGCCACGAGGTCAGCGCAAGACCGAGCAGCGAGACGGTGTACACTTTTTCGTTGACGACGCTCTGGTTCCACACGGTGAACGCCGTCGCGCCGAGCAGCGACGCGATCGCCGCCGCACCCATCCGCCGCTTCCGCCCAGGCACGATCTCCCGCATTACACGCTCGGCGCACAGAAACCAGAGCGCGGCGCTGCAGGCGCTCGCCACGGCGGCCAGGAGATTGATCCGCACCGCATACGACACTGGCAGCGGAACGAGTCCGGCGACGTGCGCCAGCAGCACGAACAGCGGATTGCCCGGCGGGTGCGGCAGGCCGAGCGTCTTCGCGACCGCGATGTATTCGCTGGTGTCCCACATCGCCGTCGTCGGCGCGAGTGTCGCGATGTAGAGCGCCAGCACCGCGGCGCCCACGATCGCGGCGATGGCGTATGGTGGCCGGTCGCTCGCCTGCACTACGCGTGTCTCGCGCGCGAAAGAGCGCCAGGCCGTGGCCGGCAGTAGTACGCAGTACCCAAGTACGAGCAGGCACGCGCCGAGAGACGTGCCGCCGCGCCAGATATCTAGGTAGCCGGTGATCAGTGTTACGGCGGCGGCGACCGCTAGCGCTAGCTGGACAGGGATGCGGCGCACGAAAAACTCCCAGGGAGAGAGAGTGGTGCAGACGTCAGATGTCAGATGTTAGTGACTGCACTGAACACCCGTCAGAGGCGGGCTGCGCACCCTCACTGACGCCTGACATCCCGAAGTCCTGACATCTGACATCTGACGTCTGACATCATGTGGGCCGCGGAGGGCGAGGCGCGCCTGGTGTTGACCGATAGCGTCGGCATTTTCTCGGTCCGGAAAACATCGAGAACCTGATGCGCGCGCATGGCCTGCTCCGAAAGGTGTCGCCGAATAGCTGCACCGCCTTTTACATCGACGGCCTCTACGTCCGCGATCTGGCCGGCCTCATGCCGGGAACAGTGGTCGCCGTCGAGATGTACGCCGACCAGTTCGACGCGCCATCGAAGTTCCCAAACCCGGTGGATTCGAGGTGTCCGGTGATACTGTTTTGGACGAAGCTTGGTGTTTTTGGAGTTCCTTAGCGCCGAAGTCAGATGAGGAGTTGGAGACGTCAGATGCCAGACTGCACATTCCTGACATCTGACATCTGACGTCCAAGGGTCTGCATCCCCAGCGTTCTTGTTTGAACCCGCATCACTCAAGAAAAGATGTCCTTAGTGCGCCACCTGGTTCTTTCCTTCGCGATCGCGGCCGCGCCACTGACAATTGCGGCGCAACGCGCCGCACTTGTCGGTACCGTGCTTGGCGAGCCGAGCGAAAAGCCGCTCGTGGGCGCCGAAGTCACGATTCCGAAGATCGGCCGCAGCGTGCGCACGGACTCGGCGGGACATTTCCGGCTCGACGCGTTGCCCGAAGGCTCCCACGTCATTGTCGTGCGTCTCATTGGCTACGCGCCGATCGAGACAACGCTCAGCTTCGGGGCGGCGGAGACGCTCGATCGCGAGTTTGTGCTCGCGCTGCGTCCGGCGAGGCTGGCCGAGGTCGAGGTGAAGAAGGAGGCGATCGTGCGGGGCAGGCTCGCCGACTTCGAGGAGCGCCGGAAGATGGGGATGGGCTACTTCATCACCGAGGAGATTCTCGAGGCGCAGCGCGATCATCGCACGGGCGACGTGCTGCTGACCAAGGTGCCGGGCATCAAGCTGATCGCGATCGGCGGGAACTCCGCGGCGCTAGGAAGCACGCGCGGTAGGGTCAGTCTAAATCTTATGCCGCGCGGCGACGAATCCGACCGACGGCACGGCGCACCACGCGAAGGAGCCTGTTATCCGCAAGTCTGGGTGGACGGCACCAACCGCTATGCGGGCGGCAAAGATGAGAAGCTGTTCGACATCAACAGCGTCTCTCCGAGCGAGATTGCGGCCGTTGAGTTCTACAGCTCGTCGCAGGTGCCGCCGCGATACAATCTGATGAACTCGGTCTGCGGCACGCTGGTGATCTGGACGCGCGGCTAGCGTTTCTGCGTTGCGATCACCACTGCACGAACGCGATACGGCCATCTTTGACGACATAGCGAATTTTTCGCATATCGCGAATATTTGCCAGCGGGTCGCCGTCGACGAGGATGAAGCTCGCTCGGCGCCCCACTTCGATCGTGCCGAAGTCGGCGCCCTTTCCCAACCATCGCGCGCCATTGATCGTCGCCGTGCGGATAATGTCCGCCGCCGGGATGCCGGCGTCGGCGTAGGCCTCGAGCTCGTCGAAGAGATTGCCGTCGTCGGTGCCGGCAAGGATCGGGACGCCGGCGTCGTGCACACGCTTCACGAAGCGCGACATGCGCCGATAGCTCTCCTGCGCGACCGAGAACTCCTCGAGGCTGAAGCGCCGCCGGGCATCCTCGTCGATCTTCTGGATGGCGAGCGTCGGGTCGAGCGCGATCTTCGTGTCGGCCATCATCTTGATCAGCGCGCCGACCTCCGCGCTCTCCGGATCAATCATCGACCAGTCGGCCTGCATGCGCGCCATCGGCGCGCGGCCGCCGTCGAGCGATTCGTTGTCCCCCTGCGGCTGCCGCTCGCGCGGCAGAAAATCCTTCCAGACGCGCACGTGGCTGAAGCCGTCGATGCCGGCCTGCATCGCCTCACGCAGACTCGTGTGCACGCCGATGTGCCCCGTTACCGGCAGTGCCTGCGCTTTCGCCTCTTTCGCGACGGCGGCCAACACATCGGGATCGAGCAGGAAATACACCTTGAGCGCATCGACGCCCTGCGCCTTGAGCGCGCGCACGAGCTGCGCCGCGGCGTCGGCGCGATCGAGCTCGACGTCGACCATCGGGTGATAGCCGCCAAGTCCGTCGATGAGCGGACCGGCCGTGTAGAGGTCGGGTCCGGCGATGATGCCCAACGAGATGGCGTCCTTGAAATTCATGCTCGTCGACACCGCGACACCCGGATCGCGGATCGCCGTGATGCCGTGCTGCAGGAGGTTGCCGCCGTCGGCGTAGTCCCAGTAGTGCCAGTGATTGTCCATCAAGCCGGCGATCATGGTCTTTCCGGCGGCATCGATCACGCGCACGCCGGCCGGGATCGCGCCGCCCGACGGCCGCACGCTCGCGATCTTTCCGCCGCGAATCTCGACGGTCGCGCTCGGCATGTACTCATTCGACGTCCCGGTGAACACACGCGCGTTCGTCACGACGAGATCGGCCGGTAGCCTCTCCGGCGTCGTGAAGCGCGCCACGAATGGAATCGGCGTGCCCTTCCCCGTCGCGAGATCGAGACGAAACAGCTTCCGTCCCGCGCACAGAACGGCCGACGCACCATCCGGCATCATGGCCAATTGCTTCTGGTCGTACGCGCTGGAGAAGATCTCGCGCGTGCCGCCGTCGGGCGCGCGCACCATCACGCGATCGACGCCGTTGTCCTCGCGGATGTAGAGCTGCTTGCCATCCTTCGCCCAGGCGACGGCGAACTCCTTCTGCGGCGTGCGCGTGAGCCGCTCCGTCTCGAGCTTCGGCAACTTTATCACATAGAGATCGGGTCCGCCGTAACGCCCCGACTCGATCAGCACCTGGCTGCCGTCGGGCGACAGCGCAAACGACCACTCGTGCCAGTTCTGCGTCCACGTCAGCTGCTTCGCCGCCGAGTCGCCGTTGCTCAGCGCAAGCCGCCACAGATGCGCGTCGTACTGGCCGCGCTCCAGCACGAAGAAGAGCTCACCGTTCTTTGGATGAAACGCGATCTGCCCGACGCTGTTCTCGGTGTGATAGATGAAGCGCGACGTGCCTGCCGCCATGTCCCGCAGCACGATGTCGGTGCCGTTCGGCAGATGGTGCGCGTAGGCGAGAAACTGCCCGTCGGGACTCCACGCTGGATGCGCATCCCAGCCGACGCCGTCGGTGATCTGCTGCGCCTCGCCGCCGGCGATGGGCAGCACGAAGATCTTTCCAAGGATCGACGCTGCGATGCGCGCGCCATCGGGCGACACCGCTGGATCGGCGGCGCCACGGTCGACGGTGACGACACGCGGTGCGGCGCTCGACAGTAGGAGCGCGGCGAAGAGTGAGAACAATGGCATGCGCCAAAATGCAGCGCTCGCTCGCTCGACGGCAACCGCGGTTTACTCGCTTCGCAGTGCCTCCGTCGGACTGATATCGACGGCGCGCCTGGCCGGCAGCAGACAGGCCAGTGCCGCGACGGCCGCCAGCGCCAGCGACACCGTGCCGAGCGTCGGCAGATCGAGCACGGACACACTTACCAGCATCGAGCGCAGCAATCGCATGATCGCGATCGCGCCCACGATGCCGATCGCCAGACCGATCGCCGTCATGCGCATTCCCTGCGTCAGCACGAGCCGCATCACCGAGCCGCGCTGCGCCCCGAGCGCCATGCGAAGCCCAATCTCATAGGTGCGCTGCGAGACGCTGTAGGCGATCACGCCATAGATGCCGATGCCGGCGAGGACGAGCGCGAGCAGCGCGAACGCCGCGAGCAGCGTCGTGCTGAATCGCCGGCTGGCGATCGAGCCCGCCACGACCTCATCCATCGTCCGCACCTGCGACACCGGCACGTTCTTGTCGATTGCGCGCACGGCGGCGCGAACGGCGCCGGCCGCGAGTGCCGGATCGCCGGCGGTGTGGATCACCAGCGACATCGTCAGCGCGGATCCATAGTTGGTCTTTCCCGCCTGCGCGTGCGGGAAGTACATCGTCGGCGGAATCTCCTCCTCCAATCCGCGCGAGCGCACGTCCTTCACCACGCCGACGACCGTGGCCCACATCGCCGTCGTATCGAACATCCGGATCGTGTGGCCGACCGGATCTTTGCCGGGCCACAATTGCTTGGCCATCGTCTCGTTCACCATCGCCACGTACGGCGCGCCGACGCGATCGCTCGCCAGGAACCTTCGGCCGCGCAGAATTGGGATGGATAGCGCCTTGAAGTAGTCCGGCGTCACCTGCTGCGGCGCCGCCGACGGCGCTTCGCTGATGACCTTGACCACGCGGCCGTCGATTTGGATCGACCAGATGTCGCCGCCGCCACCGATGGGCAGCGACCGCACCGCCGCGGCCGCGCGCACGCCGGGCATCGCCTCCACTCGTGTCGTGAGGTCCTGAAAGAAATCGATCGTGCGACCTTCCGGATACGCCGCCAGCGGCAGCGCGATCTGCATCGTCAGCACGCGCGACGGATCGAAGCCGAGGTCGGTGCCTTGCAGCTTCCACAGACTCCGCAGCATAAGACCGGCGCCCGTCAACATCACGACGGCCAGAGCGACTTCGGCCACGACCAATACGCCGCGCGCGGTTCGAAAGCCTGTGCCGGTGGTCGACGTCTTGCCTCCTTCCTTCAGCGTATCGGCCGAATCGTCGCGCGAGCCGCGAAGCGCTGGAACGAGACCAAACAACATGCCGGTTGCCAGCGACACGACGAAGGTGAACGCCAGCACGGTCGCGTCCATGTGTATTTCGCCGAGTCGCGGGATGGTGGTCGGCGCCGCCGCGATGAGCAGACGCTGCCCCCACCAGGCGAGCGCGATGCCGAGCGCGCCGCCGCCGATGGCGTAGAGCGCGCTCTCGGTCAGCACCTGTCGCACGAGCCGGCGGCGGGACGCGCCGAGCGCGGTGCGGATCGCCAGCTCTTTGCGGCGCGACTCGCCGCGCGCGAGCAACAGATTCGCGACGTTGACACAGGCGATCAACAGCACGAAGGCGACGGCGCCGAGCAGTGCCAGGAGGAAGGGGCGCGTGCTGCCGATGATCGAGTCGGTGATGGTCGACATGTTGGCGAGCAGCGGCTTGCCCGGGAAATAGGTCTCCGGAAAATCTTTCATCCAGCGGCGCTCGAGGGTCATCGCTTCGACGCGGGCTCTCTCGACGCTCGTGCCCAGCGCCAGCTTGCCGACCATGCTGAGATAGTGGTTGTTGCGCGTCCACAAGCTGTCCGGGTTGAGTCGCATCGGCGACCAGATGCCAGTAATGCTCGCCGGATAGTCGAAGCGGGGCGGCATGATGCCGATCACCGTGCGAGGGCGTCCATTGATCATCACGTCTTTGCCGACCATGTGCCGGTCCGCACCGAAGCGCGCGCGCCACACCGCATCGCTGAGCACGATGACCGAACCGCCTTTCGAGGCGTACTCATCCGGGGTGAAGGTGCGTCCGACCTGCGGCTGCACGCCGAGGACGTGAAAGAATTCGTTGGAGACGCGCGCCACCTCGACGCGCGCGGGCTCGTCGCCGCCGGTGAGACTGACGTCGCCGGTGTTGTAGGCGGCGAGCAGCTCGAACGAGCGCATGTCGCGCTTGTAGTCCATGAACTCCGGCTCGGACACCGACCAGTACGGGTCCGTGTGCTCGAAGTGGACGATGCGCGCCGCGTCGCGGTAAGGCAGCGGACGCAAGAGGATTCCATTGACGACTGCGAAGATCGCGGCGTTGGCGCCGATGCCCAACGAAAGCGTCAGCAGCACGACCGCGGAAAAGGCCGGCTTGCGGAGCATGCCTCGCAGCGCGTAGCGGATGTCGTGCCGGATCGACCAGAGCATGCCATCTCCCATCTGAGGATTGGATCGGGACATTGTTGCGTCACGACGCTCGCGGCGGCGGCGGGCCACATCGTGCGCGTGCTCGAGGGGCGCGGTGCTGAGCACATCGAGCAGCAGCCTCGGCCAGCGCGTCGCGTGCTCGCCGCCGCGACGCTCGCGATCGCGGAAGAGCTCGAGCATCTCGTCGCCGAACCGCTCGCGGAAGCGCGCGGGATAGAGAGCGAGCAGACGGCGGTACCAGCGCTCGCCCGGCGTCTCGCTCACGCGCGCTCCTGCGTGATCAGCTTGCGCGACTCGGCCAACCGCACGAGCGCGCGGAGCCGGAGCATCTCGTCGGCCAGCACGCGCCGGCCGAAGGGCGTGAGCTTGTAGTAGCGGCGGCGTTCGTCATCGAGGTCGGCCGCGGGGCGCCGGCCCGATTCGGCGACCAGCCCTTGGTCCATCAGCCGGCCGATCGACCGGTAGAGATTGCCCGCCTCGAGCCGCATCTCGCCGCCCGTATGGTCGATGATGTCCTGCCTGATCCCGTAGCCATGCCGCTCCCCGGCGGTGAGCATGGTGAGGATGAGCAGTTCGACGGGTTTGATCGGTGCGGGCATGACCGTCTCCATATATGGTCAGAATGACTACATGGAGTATGACAGCACGCCGGCGGAAAGGGTTTGCAACATATTAAGTAGCATATTGCTACTTAATTGTTCGTCGCCCCTGACCGGATCTCCGCAGATTCGATGGTCCGCCGGCCGGGCGCCCCGTTCTTGGCCGCGCGCACCAGCGCCGCGGCGACGGCGCGGGCCTGCACCGGGCGATACTTGCCCGGGATCAGCCAGGCGAAGCGCTTGGCGATCTCTTCGCCCAACCGGAGCTCGCCACGATCGCCGAGCAGGAGCGATGGGCGGACGATCGTGATGCTCTCGTATGCGAGCGCGAGCACGTCGCGCTCGACTTCGCCCTTGACGCGATTGTAGAAGACGCGCGAATCGGCGTTCGCGCCGAGCGAGCTCACCAACGCGAACCGTTTCGCGCCGCGCTCGAGGCCGAGCTTGGCGATGGTGAGCGGATAATCGTGGTCGACGTGCCGAAAGCGCTCCTCCGACCCGGCCTGCTTGATCGTCGTGCCGAGCGCGCAGATGATGGCATCGACGGCGAACAGATCGGCGTGCTCGCTCAGGCGATCGAAGTCGACGACGTGCGATTCGAGCCTCGGAGCGGGCGGGAGTGGCCGCCGGGTGATGGCAACCACGCGCGCGAAAGCATCATCGGCGAGCAGGAGCGCGAGGCACTCCCTGCCGACGAGCCCCGTAGCGCCGGCAAGGAGTACATCCACCGCCGGCGCGGTGACCTAGTGCGTGGCGTAGACGCTCGTCGTCCCGTTCTTCTGAAACGCGAGCACGTCGTACTTCTCGGCCTTCGAGCCGGCCATCTCCATCCCCGGCGTCCCGACGATCATCCCCGGCACCGCGAGGCCGGCGACTTTTGGCTTGTCCTTGAGGAGCCGGTCGATGTCGGCCGCGGGGACGTGTCCCTCGATCACATACCCGCCGACCATCGCCGTGTGACACGATGCCAGCTTTGCATCGACGCCGAGCGCGCGCTTTACCGCGGACATGTCGCTCG
>JALZAE010000401.1 GCA_030948535.1 Gemmatimonadota bacterium
CGAGCGACACGGCCTTGAGGACGAGCATGTCCAACGTCCCCTGCATCACATCCCGATTCGGCGCGGCCACGGGCTCTCCTCTCGGCGGTCGAGAGAAAGTGTGGGGCGTACTCTAGATTGTCAAGAGGAAGGAGATTGCAGGGTGGCGGGGTACGGGGTCCGGGGTACGGACGAGATGTAGAAAGCGGCCCGAGGAAATCCTCGCGCCGCTTTCCCCCGCACCCAGTACCCCGAACCCGGTACCCGGTACCCGCCCCTACTGCCTACACGCTCCCTTCGGATCCGGCTTCGGCTGGTCGACCACGACGCGGTGGTCGAGGTTCGACACGCGCACGGCCAAGTCGGCGATGAAGTTGTCCACCCGCGCCATGTGCGCATAGTCGATGTACTGGGGCTCGTCCGTCACCTGGTGATAGTCCGAGTGGCCGCCCGTCGTGAAGAAGATGATCGGGATGCCGTAGCGGGCGTACTCGTAGTGATCGCTGCGGCAGTAAATGTTCATCGGATGGCCGTTCGCGTCCATGCCGTAGTCGAACGACAGCCCGTGCTTCCCTTCCGCGTTCACCTTCTCGGCCAGATCGCCGAGCTCGGTCGAGAGGCGCCGCGAGCCGACAAGCTGGAGATAGTTCGAGCTGCCGCGGAGCGCTCCGCCTTCCTTCGCCTGGCCCGTCACGTCCCACGCGTCGCCGCGGCCGACCATGTCGATGTTCAGCTGCGCAACGATCGAGTCACGCGCCACGGTCGGATGATCGGTGTAGTAGGCGGAGCCGAGCAGGCCCTTTTCTTCGCCGACGTGCCAGACGAAGAGCGTCGAGCGCTTCGGCTTCGTCTTCATCGCCGCCAGCTTCTCCGCGATCTCGAGTACGCTGACCGTGCCCGTACCATCATCGTCGGCGCCGTTGGAGATCGAGTCGGCGCGCATCGTACCCGGATGGGCGGCGCGCCATTCGGCAAGCAGCTTGTTGACTTCCGCCTGCTGATCCGCGTTCGCTTGCTTGCCGCCATCCTCGGCGCCGCCGGGGCGCACGATGTGATTGAAGATGCGGATCGAATCGTGATCGACCGGTCGATTGTTGAAGCCGATATGATCGTTGTGGCCGCCGATGGCCACGAACTCGCCCTTGAGCTTCTCATCGCTGCCGGGGAGAATGCCGACGACGTTGCGCGCGGGGAACGGCGTCGGATCGATCTTCAGCTTGAGATCGAGCGAGATCGGCTTACCGGCCGCGCCCGACGTGAGCTGCGTCATCGGCGTGTCGAACAGCTTCGAGACCGCGTCAGCGGTGACATAGATCGTCGCCCGCGGCGGCGTCTTCGGCGCGTTCGCCGGGTCGTCGACGAACTGTGACGGGCGGCGAAGGAAGCCCATTACCTGCGGCTGCGCGATGAGCAGAATGCCGGCAGCGCCCTCGACGCGCTTCTGGATGTCGCGAGCGACACGCGGATTTTGACCAGCAAGCAAGTTGAACACGACGACCTTCCCTGCCGCCTGCTCGGGCGTCAGCGCGAGCATCGAGTCGCCCAGGCTGCCGCCATAGATCACCGGCGCATTGTTCAACGAGACCGTGGCCGGAGCAATCGCGACCCACTCCCTGCCGAACGCGAGCGATGCGCCGCCCGCGGCGAGCGTCGACGCGGAGTCGACCGCGCGAGTCTTGAACGGGATAGTCTGGAAGTAGGTGCCGTTATCGCCGGCCGGCACGAGCCCGATCTTCTTGGCCTCCGCGGCGATGTAATCGGTGCCTTTGACGTTGCCGATCTTTCCCGCCTCGCGACCCTGCATCGAGTCATCGGCGAAGATGTAGAGGCGCGTCATCAAGTCCTTCACATTGATGTCGGCGGAGGTCGGCTCCGCCGCGTGCTTGAGCGGCAGCGTGGTGGCGGGCATTGGCACGATGGTGGGCGCCGCGCTCTGTGTCGCCTGAGCGGTGAGCAATGCGGGCGCGAACGTCACCATCCCGATGATCGAGTAGCGGGTCATTGTGGTTGTGTTGAGGTGCACGTCAGTAACGATGTCGTTGAAAGATAACCGCGTCCGGGAACGAGGTTCCTCTCCAGTTGTATGAGATCTGTAGCGTGACGCCGAGCACGCTTTCCGGACGCTTGCCGCAATCGACGTGTCGTACTTCGCGCCCTCCAGGTAGACGAGCGCGAGCGCGTAGGGTCCGCACGATCGTTCAATATCGGATGCCCCCACGTGAGTACTCTTCCCCTCCGTAACGGGGGAGAGACGCATGTCCATCACGACCGACGAGTGGGACCTCGCCGAGTTCAACGTCGCGCGCATGCGGGCACCGATCGCCGATGCGGTGATGACCCATTTCGTCGCAGCGCTCGACGCGATCAATGCGGCGGCCGAGCGCGCGCCGGGCTTCCTCTGGCGATTGTACCCGTCGTACGATGGCGCGCTCGGCGGTCGCCTTTTTGACGATAATCTGACGCTCGTCAACATGTCGGTGTGGCGCGCACCCTCCGACCTTTTCGACTACACCTATCGCAGCGCGCACGCCCATGTCTATCGCGAGCGCGCGAATTGGTTCGAGCGGCCGAGCGCAACGCCATTCGTGCTGTGGTGGATCGCCCGCGGAACCATCCCCACCGTCGAGGAGGGAGCGCGGCGTCTCGTACGATTGCGCGAGCAAGGCGCGACCCGTGAAGGATTCACCTTCAAGGAACCCTTCGAGCCGGGCGGGACCGCGATGCCGGATCTCTGAAGCGTCGCGCACGATCGTTCAAGACGGGGGAGGCGACCTGAGCGATCGTTGCCCACGACTTCTGATGGAGAGCGAATGCATCGTGCGGAGTGTTCGAGACGATTGGTTGGCGCCGCAATTGCCGGAGCGGTGCTCAGCGGCGGCGCATCGCCCGGCGCCGCGCAGGAGCATCGCAGCTTTGCGTCGGTGCTCTCGTATCAGACCGTGAAGGTCGCCGACGGGATCTACGCCTTCATCACACCGGAAGAGCGCTCGGGTTTTCAAGCGGGCAACTCGGTCGCCGTCATCGGTGACGATGGTGTGCTCATCGTCGATTCGGGCAATTTGCCGGTGACGCGTCGGCAAATCGCCGAGCTCCGCAAGCTGACGGACAAGCCGGTGCGCTATCTCGTCAACACGCATTGGCATCCCGATCACAACCTCGGCAACGCGGAGTATCGGGCGGCGTTTTCCGAACATCGTCATTGTGAGTACAACCGCGACACGGATGAACATGGTGGCGCGGATGCCCGTCTACTTCGACCAGATGCGGAGCTTCGCGCCGACGGACACGCTGCTGCGCAAATTGCTGGCTGACGGCAAGACGCCGACAGGCACGCCGCTGAGCGAGGCGCAGAAGGTAATGTGGCGGCTCAATGTCGACGACTACGCCGATTTTTTTCGGAGGTGATGAAGGGCAAGCTGGAGGCGCGCAATCTCGTCTTCGACGACTGCCTCAGTACAAGCTGAAATCGCTCAACGCCTCGAATCTCGTTCCCGGACACGGCACAGTGCAGCACGACTACCAGTATCTCGATCTCGTGCGCGAGCTGCTCGTCTACACGCGCGCGAACGTGCACGATGCCGTGCTCGAGGGACTGTCGCTCGAGGGTACGCGCAAACGCGTCGACCCCTCGGAATTCCGGAAGCGCTTCGGCGGCGGCGACCTCGTTCGCGCCGACGGATTCGATTCCTGGTTCGCGCCGCTCGGCGTGCAACGCGCCTACGAGGAAGCCAAGTTCTTGATCGAGGGTACGATTCCGAAGAAGTAGCTGTGTGCCTCGACACGATGAGAAAACGACCGGGTGAAGATTCTCACCCGGCCGTTTGCGTCTCGATTGCCCGGCCAACTAGAACCAGAACGGCTCTTCGCTGACGCCGCCGCGACCGCCACCGCCGGCGCGAGCACCCGCTTCGGGCTCCCACTTGCCGTCGAAGATTTCCTTGATCTCCGCGCGCGTGCCGTCGATGTGCAATCGCGTGTCGCGATCGGACGCCTTCGCCGACGCGGCGGCGAGATCGCGATCGAGATCCTTCAGCTCACCGCGCAGCATCGTGCGAATCTCCCCGATGTTTGCCTCGGGCGGCTGCGGGCCACGACGCGCCTGCGGGAACGCTGCCACACCGCCCGCCTGCGGCGGAAAAATCTTGCGGCCAATCGTCTCGATGTAGTTGCGCTGCAGGCTGCGGCGGAAGGCATCGATCTTCGGCGCGCCGCTGTAGATCTCGCTCCACACCCCGCGGCGCAGATCGCCGAGCATCTCGCCGAGCGTGTACGTCTCGGTGCCCGAAGCGGCCATCGCCGAGAACTCCACCAAGCGCGACATGCGCGCATCGTTGAGCACGCTGCCGAGCAATGCGCCCTGGGCGCGCGACACACGATTGATCTCGCCGACGACCTCGATGCGGCCGAGGACATCGCGGTCGATCAGCCATGCCGGAACATGGAACCCCGCCTCGGTCAGATACTTCATCGCCGCCTGCTGCCGTGCCTTGCCGAGCGGGGTGAAACGGGGGCCAGCCTGGCTCCCGTACTTCTCCTGCGTGTCCGCTCCGCCGATGACGGCCGCGACGTGACCGAGCTCGGTCCGCCACTGGTTCACCATGCGATCGTACAACGTCGTGAGGTCATCGAAGTCCTCGAGCGGATGCACCGTGGCCGGCTGCAGCCACTGCATGGCGCGCTTCAAGTTCTTCATGCCGAGCTCGGTCGCGCGCACCGCGTCGATGTCGCCGACGGCTTCCGTCTCTTCGCCCGGATCGGATCCGAAGGTGCCCGACGTGGAGAAGCGGAGCCACGGCTTCGTGTCCTGCTCGCGCGCCCACTGGTCGAGGGTGGTGCGCTCGTCATCGGACGTCGCCGCGTCGATCGGCGCGTAACCCCAATGTGTCGCCCAGATGGCATACGGTCCGATCTTTGGAACGAGCAGGTCGACCGGAACCTTGTCCTCCGGCTGCACGACGTAGTTGAAGCGCGAGTAGTCCATCAGCGTCGCGACATGACCCATGCGGCGGAGGAAGTCGGGATTCCGGATGCTATCGATCGCGTAGTACGAGCTCGACTTCATGTTGTGCTGGAAGCCGATCGTGTGGCCGACCTCGTGCGCCAGCACGTACTCGAGTAGCCGTCCCATCAGCGAATCCGGAAGCGGGAATTCGCGCGCGCGCGGGTCGTTCGCGGCGGCCTGCGTGTAGTACCAGGTGCGCGCCAGCGACTGCACGTTGTGGTAGAACTGGATGTGCGCGTTCAGGATCTCGCCGGAGCGCGGATCGTGCACGTTCGGACCGCTCGCGTTCTCCGTCGTCGACGGGAGCCAGCGCACCACCGAGAAGCGCGCATCTTCGGGCGACCAATCGGGATCGTTCGGCGCGACCTTGCCGACGATCGCGTTCTTGAAACCGGCCGCCTCGAACGCCGGCTGCCAGTCGTTGATGCCCTTGATCAGCCAGGGAATCCACTTCTTCGGCGTGGCGGGATCGATGTAGTAGACGATCTGCTTCACCGGCTCCGACACGGCCGCGCTCGGGTCCTTCTTCTCGAGACGGTAGCGCGTGATGTAGCACCGGTCCTCGGAGCGCTGTGCGTTGCTGCTGTAGTCGTACAGCGACATCGAGAAGTAGCCGACGCGATTGTCGCACAGACGCGGCTTCATCGGCACTTCGGGTAGCTTGTGGAAGCTGTACGACATGAGCACCGTGGCTGACGGCGCATTCGTGCCGTTCTGTCCGAAGCCACCGCGCCCCGGAGCCGCACCAGCCGCCGCCGGCGCCGGCGGATTGTTGAAGGTGAGCGTCGCCTCGACGTTCACGTTGTCCGGAAACGAAATCGCCCGCTCGATGAACGAGCGGTTGGCATCGAGCTGCGCGCGCGGGCTGATGCGCTGCGACGGCGAGAGCTCCGTCGGCACCTGCGTGAACATGCGCGTCACGTCGATCACCATCGAGCTGTCCGGGCCATATGCCTCGACGTTGAACACGCCGATGATCGGATCGACGTTCGCGGCCTGCACCGCGCCCACGACGGGCGACGTGGTATCGATCGCCATCACCTCGTACGACTTGCCGCGCAGGAGCACGCGGTTGTCGCGCCGCTCCCACCGGAGCACGCGATTGTTGAGCGCCTGGCCGCCGTAGCCGACGCCGAGCGTCGTCTTGGCGATCTCGCTCACGAGCAGCTGGTCCTTGCCGAGCTCGCGGCGCGGGATTTCGAACATGAGCCGCGTGCCGATGCGATGGACCTTGAACAGGCCGTCGCGCGTCTTCGCCTGCCGCGTGATCACGCGATCATAGGGACGCGGATTCGGCTCTGCCGCCTGACCACCGGCGCCCCCTGCACCACCTGCTCCGCCGACGCCGCCTCGGCCACCGCCCGGCGCCGGATTTTCCGGATCGCCTGGGACGCTGTCGGGACGAGCCGGAGTCTGTTGCGGGCGCTGGCGTACGGGCTCTGGCGCCGGCGCTGGGGCGGGCGCAGGCGGATTGGAGCACGCACCAACCGCCATGATGAGCGCGGCGGCGCGAGCGAAGAGTCGGGTACTCGATCGCATTCGTGTATGTGGCTGAGGTGTGAGACGAGAGGTACGAAACAGCGGATGCACGCGGCCGCGCCAGCATCGGCGGCCCCGTCAGGGCGGTGGTGAATGTCTTGGAAGTCGGGTGTCAACCGAGTCAACGCACGACAGCGGCGGGGCGTTGAGCGTCGGCGCCGACGTGACTGCGCAGCGAAAGCACAGATTGCACAGATGTCACAGACGGACGGCTTGCACGGAGTACAGGCTCGTGCCGCGTCGATCAATCTGTACAATTTTGTGCAACCTGTGGTTTCGGTCGCCGGGCCAAGCAGTCTTGGTTGCCAGCTAGAGGATGACCTTGGCCACTACCCACTTCGCGTCGTCCTCGTCTTCCTTGAACAGCTGGTCGGTGTCCACGACGACGCTCGTGCCCTCGCGATGGATCGCCAAGCGGTCCATGCTGCGTGTGGCGCGGCCCTCGATGTACGTGCCGTCGGGCCGGTACTTCGAGTGATGCTTCGGACACTGGAAGCGGCTGTCCGCCGCATCCCATCGGAGCGCCGTGTTCTGGTGCGGACAGGACAGGTTGAACGCGTACACGACGTTCTGCCAGCGAGCCAGGATCACCTCGTTGTCCTTGTCGATCTGTACTCCGTCCGCGGTGGGAATGGCGTAGTGCACCGTCGCCATGCTGCCGCCGCGCGCGCGCTTCGATCCGCTGATCAGGTCGAGCGGCATCGCCATCGCCACTCGGCTGGTCGCGCCGAGGGCGACGAGCACGCCGGCGGCAACGATCGCGGCCTCGCGCAAAAACGCACGGCGGTCAAGCGGGATCGGCGACCCCTCGCACTGTCGGCAACCATCCGCATCGGGACCCATTGCTCCTCCAAGCATCACTCGGGCGCGGCCCGAGAAATTCTTCAAAACATCACGAAGCTGCTCACATCTGTACTACCCGACACCGGTGACGAAGGTCGCCAGGGTGTCCGGTAGATACTCCGCGCGCCAGCGAATCGTTGGCCGCTCGGGCGCTTGCACCATGGGCGCGTGAAGGTCAACGTATTGTTCGTGCCGCACGTTACCAGCGCATCGCGACCCACCCGACAATCACCTCGAAGAGGGAGCAGGATGCGGTTTCTTCCGCCGTTGATGTTGATCACCGCCGCCGCCATCGCCGGATCGTGCGCGCCGACTCCGCCATCACAGCCGTCACCCGCGGGCGGGGCCGGGCCCGCTCAGGCGCCGGCCCCTGCTGCGAACCCTGCTGCTCCGGGCGCGGCCAACCCAAACGCTCCACGCCGGCGTCCGCCGCCGAACCCCGTGGTCCAGGACTCCTCGCGCCGCGCGCTCGTCGACTCGATTCTCAAGACGATCGCCGGCCGCGAGAACCAACCGGCCGGCACCGTCTTCAAGAACGTGCAGCTGCTCAAGGACATGCCGGCCGGCGAATTTCTGCGCAACATGGATACGAATTACGGTCGCGGGCTCGGCTGGACGTGCAGCAATTGCCACGTCGTCGGGCAGTTCGATGTCGATACCCGGAAGAACAAGCGTATCGCCCGGCAGATGCAGGCGATGAACACGCTGATCAATGACGAGCAGCTGCCGAAGATCAAGGAGCTCGATGCGACGTATGAAAAGGTGACGTGCGTGATGTGTCACCGGGGCGCCAATCAGCCGAAGGGCACGATGCCGGTGCCTCCCCCGCCGCCGGCGTCATCCCCGCCCGGTGAGGACCGCTGATCGCTCGCTCGGCGCGCGGGCAACGCTGAGCCCGAACTCCCCGGCGATCAGCTCGTACGAGCGCCGGCGCGCGTCGTGATCGTGAATGATGCTGACGATCATGACCTCCTCCGCTCCGTACTCGGCGGCGATGCGCTCGATGCCGGCGTGCACCGTCGCCGGAGATCCGACGACCGCACGACGGCCGGGCGGCATCGCGTCGGGCGAGCTACCGCGCGCGGCCAGGAAGCGCAGCGCCTTTTCCACTGTCGGCACCGCAATGAGGTTGCCGCTGCGCAGGAAGATCATCGCCATCTTCGCGCTCGATGACAGTCGTCGCGCTTCGTCATCCGACTCGGCGCAGATGGACGACATGGCGACGATCACCCGCGGCTCGGCGAGATATTCGTTTGGCACGAAGCGCTCGCGGTAGATCGCCGCCAGCTGTACGCCCGCGGGGTTGATGAAATCGGCGACGACGTACGGGAGTGCCAGCTCGCCGGCCCAGATCGCACTCTGCGGCGAAGAGCCTAGCAGCCACAGCTCCGGCGATTCCGGCAGTCCCGGCAGCGCACCGAGTCGCGCGAAGGGATGATCCGCGGGGAGACGGTCGTGCAGATACGCGAGCAGCTCGCCGAGCTGCTGAGGAAAATCGTCAGGCGAGCGCTCGCGCCGGTCGCGCTGCAGGGCGAAGGTGGTGACGGCATCGGTGCCCGACGCGCGGCCGATGCCAAGATCGATCCGGCCCGGAAAGAGTCCGCTCAACACGCTGAACGTCTCGGCAACTTTGAGCGGGCTGTAGTGCGGCAGCATCACGCCGCCGCTGCCGACGCGGATGCGCGTGGTGAGCGCGGCGATCGGACCGATCAGCGCTTCGGGGCTCGGGCCCGCGAGCATGGGACCGCCGTGATGCTCCGCCACCCAATAGCGGTGATAGCCAAGTTGATCGGCGAATCGCGCCAGGTCGATCGAGTTGCGCAGCGCCTCGGCGCCGGTCTGTCCTTCCGGCACCGGCGACTGATCGAGCACGCTCAGTCGAATCGGTGGCTTCGACGGCACATCACTTCCCACGTTCAGAGATGCGGTCATTCAGGACGAACGCATCGCGTCAATGCAAGTTCCGCCGCGCTGTCACACCGGAAGCCGCATTCGGCGTACGAGCGCATCGAACCGAGGGTCGCCGCGAATGTCGTCGAAGATCGGATTGACGTTGAGATAGGCGAGCCAGCCGCGGCGCTCGCCGAACGCGCGCTCGGCCCACGCAAGTGCCGCGTCGTGATCGCCGAGCCCCAGATACATCGTGCTGAACGCGACTGGCGACACGTATGAGCGCTCGCGGCGCACATGCAGCTCGGCGAGAACCGCCTCCGCTTCCTCACGCTGTCCGGCTTTGGCGAGCGCGTAGCCGAGCGACGACATCGTGTACGATCCCGCGCCGTGCATTACGGACGCCTCGCGCAATACACGCACGGATTCGACGTGATTGCCCTCGACGGTGAGGGAGAGCCCAAGGACGCGATAGGTCTCTTCGGCTTCAGGGTTCATCTCGATGGCACGGCTGAGATGGTAACGTGCGCGCTCGAATCGTCGCGCGTAGAGGTACAGCATCCCCAGGCTCCGCCGCGAAGAGACGGAGGTGGGATCGAGCTCCTGCGCCGTGTGCCCTTCGACGAGCGACTCTGGAATTTTTCCCTGCGATGCGAGCAGGAACGCGTACCACTGATGGGTCGAGGCGTATCGCGGATTGATGGCGAGCGCCCGCAAGAACTCCTGCTCAGCCGCGGCCCAGTCCCAGTCGTAGATGAAGTAGCTCCAGGCAAGCGACGCGTGCGCTTCCGCGAGTTCGTCATCGAGCTCCAGGGCCTTTCGCGCGTGTGCTTTCGCGCGCGCGAAGCCCTCGTCAACGGGGACGCTGCGATAGTCGATCTGTAGCGCAAACGAGTCGGCGAGGCCGGTGTAGGCGAGCGCGAATTCGGGATCCTCCCGGATTGCCTGCTCGAAGTACTCGATCCCCTCGGCGACGCCTTCCTGCGTCCGCTTGTTCCAGGCGTAGCGGCCACGCAGATACAGATTGTACGCCTTGACGTTCTGCGTATAGCGCTTGGGGGGAGCGCCTTCGCCGTCGGCGAACTGTGTGGCGCGCAGCGTGTCGACGATCGTGCCCGCGATCTCGTCTTGAATGGCGAAGACATCCTCCAGCTCGCGATCGTAGCGCTGCGACCAGAGCAAGCGGCCGTCATCCGTCGAGCTGAGCTGCGCGGTGATGCGCAGACGCTGTCCCGCTTTGCGCACGGTGCCCTCGAGCATCACCGAGACGCCGAGCAGCGCGCCGATGGCGCGCACATCGAGCTGCTTGCCCTTGAGTGCGAACACCGACGTGCGCGACGCGACGCGCAGTGTGCCGAGCTTGCTCAGCGCGTCGATCAGCTCATCGGTGATGCCGTCGCTGAGATATTCGTTCTCGGGATCGGGGCTCGCGTTCACGAAGGGAAGCACCGCGAGGCTTCGCGAGGCGACGGTGGGAATCCGCCCGCGCTCCATCGACTCTCGCCCGATCGCCTCCACGAATTCGGCGACGCTCGAGAACCGGTGCTCGGGCGCCTTGGATAGCGCGCGGGTCAGCGCCTCTTCCACGGCGACGGGTACTTCGGGCCGCAGCGTCCGCACCGGACGCGCCGGCTCGGTCACCTGCTTCGCCATCACGGCTCGCGCGCTGTCTCCGCGGAAGGGAGGCGCACCCGCGAACATCTCGAAGACGACGCATGCGAGACTGTAGACGTCGCTTGCACTCCCCAGCTCGCGTTCGCCACTCGCCTGCTCGGGACTCATGTATTCCGGAGTGCCGAGCGCCATGCCGGCGCCCGTGACCGTCTGATGTTCGTCCGGACAGGTCGCGCGCGCGACGCCGAAGTCGGCGAGCTGCGCGTGGCCGTCGGCGAACAGGATGTTCTCAGGCTTCACGTCGCGATGCACGAACCCCGCGCGATGCGCGTAGTCGAGCCCGGCGCCGACCTCCTGCGCGATGCGAAACACGTCGCGCAGCGGCAGTGCGCCCTCGCGCTCGAGGCGATCGCGAAGCGATCCGCCCGGCACGTAGGGCGAGACGTAGTACAGCGCGCCGCCCGCTTCACCGGAATCGATGAGCGGCACGATGTGTGGATGCGCCAGTCGCGCGGCGATGCCGATCTCCCGGAGAAACCGCTCGACGCCGACGGAGGCGGCCAGCTCCGGCTTCATCACTTTGATCGCCACCTGCCGCCCGTGCTTTTTCTCCTCGGCCAGATACACGGTGGCCATACCCCCGTGCCCGAGCTCGCGCTCGATGGCGTAGCGATCGACCAACGGTTCGGCGATTGGAGGCGGCGAGGTCATGACGGGAAGATCATCCGCTGTGGCGCCGCCGGGTAGCCGAGCGCATCTTCTACCGACGCCCGCCATGCCGTTCGGCCCCGCCCGAACTGGAGTCCGACCGATGAAGATCTTCATCAGCTACCGCCGCGACGACAGCGCCGGCTACGTGGGCCGGCTCTATGACGGCCTGCGCGGCAGATACGACGCATCGTCGCTATTCATGGACGTCGACCACATTCAGCCCGGCGAGGACTTCGTCGCCAAGCTGGAGCAGGCGGTGGCCGAGTGCGATGTGGTGCTGGTGGTGATCGGACGAAACTGGATCACCGCGGCCGATCCCGAGGGACAGCGGCGGCTCGAGGATCCCAACGACTTCGTGCGCGTCGAGGTCGCCGCCGCGCTCTCGCGCGATGTGCGCGTGGTGCCGGTGCTGGTCGATCACGCCGTCATGCCGGCGGCGACGCTCTTCCCGAGCGACCTTCGATCGCTCTCGCGGCGACAGGCGGCCTCGCTTCGGCACGAGTCGTGGCCCGAGGATCTCGCGCGGTTGATGCGCGGCCTCGAGCACATCGAGAAGGCGATCGCGGCGGGCGTGGCGAATGCCGGCTACTCGACGCTGCCGAAGACGAACCCGCCGCAGGCAGCGTCGGTGCCGACGCCGCCGTCGACGCCGGCGCCCGCGCGGCCACCGGCCGCCGCCAAGCGTGAGGTGTCGCGCCCTGCGCAGGCGCCGGTGCGCAAGCCCGCGCCAGCACCGGAGCCCGCGCTCGTTTCGGGCGTGGTCACGGACCGACGTAGGTGGTTCGCGAAGCGCGTCATTCGCGTGACGTTCGTCGTCGTCGCGATCGCCATCGTCGTGCACCTCTTCTTTTTCGCGGTGTCGATCGGACGGTTGACGGGGCAGAGCGATCTGATGCGAATTCTCATGCCGACCATTCTGATGCGCTCGGCCGAGATCGCGCTCGCTTACTTCCTTTTCGCGCGCGGCGAGCGATCGGCGGCGATCGCCCTGGCGGCGCTCGAGTGGTCGAGCGTGATCCTGACCTATAACAACCAACAGATGAGGTCGGCCTTCTTTTTCGTCACGCTGGCCGCGGCCATCATGGCGACCATCGGCGCGCGCTCGCTGGTCAACTTCCATCGCGAGGCGCCGCCGGCGACGGCGTAGGAAGAGCGGTTCGTTACGATCGCGGCGTCTTTGCGCGCATCGTAAAACCGGTCGGCCCGCGCTCCGCGCCGACCCGCTCGAAGAATCCCGCGCTCTCGAGGCGTGCGCCCAAGAACAGCGCGCCCCGCGGTGATGACTCCAGCGCGCGTCGCATCAACTCCGCGCCGATGCCACGGTTTCGATATTCCGGGTCGACGAGAATCTCCGGAACCGTGGCGAACAGATAGCCGTCCGTGAGCACGCGCACCACGCCCACGAGCCGGCCCTCGTCCCACGCACCGGTGTTGGTGGTGATGCCTAACGCCGACGCGACGCGTGGCTCGTCGTACTCGCGCGGCCACACGCGTTGCGCCAGCGTGAGAAACGCAGCGGGCTCAATGCCGCCCGTCTCGTAGCGAATCGACCAATCGCGCGCGCGCCGGCTCGATCCGGCGGGGAACGCGGGCGTCGGCGCGACGATCGGCGCCATCGGCGCCGGCTCCTCGTACGAGTAGTCCTCAGGCTGGTAGCGCCGGTGCTGGCGATGGCGCCGCTCCCACATCGAGCCGAGCGTCACGCCGAAGCGAAGCCCTACGATGCCGAACAGGGTGCCCGCACCGAGCACGATCGCGAGAAACTGCGCGAGGCCGCCGACGAAGTGCTCACGCGCGTAGCCCTTCGCGATGAAGGGCGCAGCCAGCGGCGCCGTTCCAATGAAGCCGAGCAGAAAACCGGCAAGGCCCGTCATGTCCTTGATCGTCGCACGGCGCGAATCGTAGAACTCAGACAGTGGGGAGATCCTCGGTGGGTCGTCGCGCTCGCGTCATCGGCGGTCGGGCGCGACTGCCGCGCCGTTGCCGTTGATGTATTTGTCGAACCACCACAGTTGCCAGTTGAGACTCTCGACGATGTGCTTCGGCTCGCCGGTGCGGGTAAGGTTGTGGTTCTCGCGCGGGAACATCACGATCTCGGTCGTCTTACCGAAGTGCTTCAGGGCGCGGAACCACTGCTCGCCTTGCTCGAGCGGCACGCGATAGTCGTTGTCCGAATGCAGAATCAGAATCGGCGTCGTCACGTTCTGTACGTACTTCAGTGGTGACCGGTCCCAATAGAGATCGTACTTCTGAAAGATGTCGCCACCGAAGTCTGCGCGGTGGCCGTAGGCGCCGTCTCGGGTGCCGTCATCGCTGATGAAGTTGGAGATCGAGCGAAGCGTGACCGCCGCCTTGAACAGATTGGTGTGACCGACGACCCAGTTCGTCATGTAGCCGCCGTAACTGCCCCCGGTGATTCCGAGCCGGGTGCTATCGACCCAGGGATTCGCGGCGAGCGCAGCCCGCACGCCGTTCATCACATCGATGAAATCCTTCCCTCCCCACTCGTTCACGATGCCGCGCTGGAACTTGCGGCCGTAGCCCGTGGAGCCGCGCGGGTTGGCGAAGAACACGGCGTAGCCCTTGGCCGCGTCGACTTGGAACTCGTGAAACCAGTCGACGCCATATTGGCCCGCCGGTCCGCCGTGCACGCTCAGGATCATCGGATACGTCTTGCCGGCCACCCATCCGAGCGGCTTCACGAAGAATCCGTCGACGTCCCAGCCGTCCGCGCCCTTGTAGGTCATGCGCTGCACCGACGCGAGGTCCAGCGTTTTCCAGAGCGCGCCATTCACATCCGACAGCTTCTTCTCGGATGACCCGTCGGTACTCGCGGAGTAGACGTCGTCGAGATTCCGAAAATCGTTCGCGAGGAACGCCATGCGGCCGAGGTCCGAGTTGATGCTGACGGCGCGAACCGCGCGCGCTCCGGACGTCGCGGCGCGCACGGCACCCGATGCGATGTCCACTCGAAAGAGATGGTTCTCGCCCCTGACGCCCGTCTCGAAATAGATGGCGCGACCCTTGTCGCCGAACTGCAGCCCCCCGGGAATGAGATCGAGGTCCTTCGCGACCACGACGGGGGCGCCGCCTGCGCTCGGCGCCAGATAGATCTGCGGCGGATCGTCGTCGTTCGGGCTGCCGACGAAGGCGATGAACTTTCCGTCGGGCGACCACGCCGGCGAACCGTCACGGCCGGGGCTCAGCGAGATTTTAGTGAGCGCGCCACCGGACGCCGGGGTCGTCCACACATCGCTGTCGTGACCCTCGTCGAGCTCCTTCCCCGTTCGGTCCGAAACGAACGCGATGCGCTGCCCGTCCGGCGACCACTGCGGATCGGTGTCGTTCCAGTCATCGCCGCTCGTGATTTGCTTGGCGGAGCCGCTCGTCGCATCGATCACCCACAGATGCGTGCGCTTGTCATCGAACCAGCCCGTGTCGTTGAACTTGTAGCTGATGTGCGCGTAATGCCGCACATCGCTGCGATCGGGTCCCATGTGCAGTGA
>JALZAE010000414.1 GCA_030948535.1 Gemmatimonadota bacterium
TCGTTCGACCAGACGGGGCCGTAGGCGTTGATGCCCTTGACCCAGTACGTCGTCCACGGCCCCTCGAGGTCCGTGAACACGGCGAACTTGGCGAAGCTCTCTTCGGCCAGCTCCAAGCGGCGTACGAAGTGGGCGCCGCTCGCGTCTTTCGCATCAGCGACGAGGCTGGCGAAGTTCCCGAATTGTCCGCTCGTCGATCCGGTACGCCCCGCATACAAGTTTACGGTCACGCCAGGCATGGCTTTGCCGTCGGCTCCCACGATCTGACTGTTGCTCATCAACGTGGCGTAGCTCGAGTCCGGCAGTAACAGCGTGTCGGTGCCGTTGCGGTTGAGCCGACTCTTGCCCATGGCGAGTGCCGCTTCGGTGGCGTACCTCAGCTGCTGCTCGCGCCGCAGTGAGCCGCCGAGGATGGCGCTCGTCGAGGAGAGATAGATGGCCGAGGTCGCGATCGCGGCCAAGGCTATCGTGAAGAGAAGCGCCATGATGAGCGCGGCTCCGCGTCGCTTGCTGATTGCCCGGTGACGACGGACGCCGGCCGCTAGTGTACTCGTGTCTGCTGTCATGGGATCTGAACCGTTCCAGTGATCGACATCGGCGAGCTCGCGGGCGTGCAATCCTCAGCGATCAACCCGTAAATCCATCGGTCGCCGGAGCTAATGGCGTAGTCGTCGTGGGTATAGGTGGCACTCTGCGCCCCGACACTGAAGGCCGGCTCGCGGAAGACACTGGTGGCTGCCCGGCGTTTGTAGATCGCGTAGCGCTCGACGTCCTTTTCACCAGCTTCTTGATCGAGAGAGGCCGGCCAGGTCAGATGAACGTGAGGCGTCGGAAGCGCTACGTACGACGCGGTCAGCGTCGTCCCGATCGGCGGATCGCCGCACGTTTGACGATTGACCAAGCCGGCGTTCAGCAGGCGAACGCTGCCGTCCACGAGCGACTGCAGGTCTCCGCGCTGCGGATCGTGATAGAGCGAGCGCACGTGCACGCGCACAAAGCGAATGCTGTCGGTCATGGCGGACGCCGCGGTGTCCGACAAAGAATTGTGCGCCGTCGCGCTGTGATAGAGGGGCAGCGCACTCTGAGGGATCTCACTCTGGACCCCCGTCGTCGGATCAATCTTGTAGTAGCGGAAGACCGGCTCATCGCTGAGCGACGCAATGAGCACGTGTCGAACGATGACCTGCGGCGCTTCGTCGTTGATGCGCCTCCACAGGACATACTCATCCACGCGTCCCTCGAGCGTGTCCGGCGAAACCCAGAACGAGATGGTTTCCGCGCGCCCGGGTGCACCGCCGTCCGCGTTGTACGAGACGGACGGATAACGGAAGGAAGAGTTCGGCAGGGTGATCTGGCGCTCGACCGTGAGCAGGGTGCTGGCGAGCGTGTCGACGCTCGGATTGAAGTACACGTACGCCGCGTCGCTCGAATCGCGCGTCACGATCGCGGCGTTGAAGGTGATCGCGTCGGACTGCGCTTGGACCACGATCGGTTGCGACGGCACCACGGCCTGGCCGGCAACACGAATCTCGCGATCCATGGTGTTCAGAGCGTAGCGCGCACTCGCCAGAGCATCGTTTCGTCCGGCATGCTCCGCCATCGAGTTGGCCTGTACGCGAAGCATCGTCGTCGCGATGGCCATCACGACGCCGGTGATGGTGAGCGAGACGAGCATCTCGGCGAGCGTGAATGCTCGGCGGGGCCGCTGCAGGCTATTTTCGTAGGGGTGCAGAGCCACACGGCTATTCGCCGCGGGCGAAGAGGATTGGGTCATCGTCATCGTCGTCGTCAGAACTGAGCGATCACGATTGAGCTCTGAATCGATGCCAGAAGGCCGCCGCCACTCACGATGACGGTCACGACTTTGTAGTCGTCCAGGTCGCTCACGCCGCCGCCGATGTGACGCAGGACCGTCAGTCGCGTATAGGTGGCGCCGCCGACGGCGATTTGTTCGGAGGCTCCGAACGATGACTCCAGGCCGTCGTAGTCAGTGGCAGCCGTGATGTCCTCGAGCCGCTGCGCCACCAGATCGCTCGCCTGCGCGCGCCCCGACTCCGTGACGACGGCGTGGGCGAATCCCGCGCTATACCGCGCCGAGCTCATTGCGGCGAAGGCCACCATGCCGAGCGCCAACATGACTTCGATCAGCGTCATGCCCGAACGCGCGCTAGGGCGCCGGAGATTTCTGGCGGACGAGGGGGACGACGAGGGTCGCGGATTTGCCCCGCACGAGCCTCGCATCCGGGATGTGACGCTGAGGAAGAAGGGAGCGGATCTCATTCGC
>JALZAE010000416.1 GCA_030948535.1 Gemmatimonadota bacterium
GCGCTGGGCCAGCTCATCACCTGCCTCGCGACCGGCGAGACGGTCGGGGTCGCCGTTGTAGCCGACCTCGTCGTTCGGCAGCTCGGCCATCGCGATGCGTTTCCCATCCGGCGACCACGCCGGCGCCGCGTGTCTCGCGCTGAGCAGATTCACGTAGCTGCCATAGTGCCCTTCAGTCGCGGGGGTGACCCACACGCCTTCCGGCGACGCCACCGTGAAGGCGATGCGATCGCCCAGTGGAGACCACGCGGGCCATTCCGCGCGCCGATCGCCGAGCACGACGCGATCGGAGTCGTTCGCCAATGTGCGCAATCGCAGTTGCGTCGCGCGTTCCGTCGCCGAGACATACGCGATGCGCGCGCCCTTCGGATCGAACGCGGGCCAGCGCTCTCGCGCCTGACTTTTCGTGAGACGCCGCTCGGTGCCGTCGGCGGCGCGAATCCAGATGCGTGCCGCGGCGCCGCGCCCGCGCGCGAACGCAATGCGCCCGTCAGCGGCGACACTCGGTTCGGCGTCGGACTCGGCCGCGCTCGTGAGCCGCTCCGGCTCGGCCGCGACGCCACCCGCCCCGATGGCGATGCGCCAGAGATGGAACGCGCCGTCGCGATCGGAAGAATAGACGATGGCCTTTCCATCCGGCGACCAGGTCGGGTCGCGATCCCACGCCGATCCTGAGGTGATGCGCGCCCACGACGCACCGGCCGACTGCATCCACAGATCGCCGCGGATCGCGATGGCGAGCCGGCCGTCACTGGAGTACGAAGGGTGCCGGGCGCCAATCACCCCTGAGTCTGGTCGTTGCGTCGCCGACAGAAGCATGGCGAGCGCGATCGACGCGACCGCGATCACGCGGCGCGCTCGCTGTCGTGCAGTTCCTCGCGAAGCTGGGTGATGCGCGTTTCGACCAGCGTCACCAGCTCGCGCATCGATGGCGCATCGAAGATGAGTCTGGCGCCGGCGGCGGCATAAATCTCGGGTAGCGAGCGCGTGCCGCCCAGCGACAGTGCCTGCTTGTAGCGCGCCACCGCGTCGCCGTGATCGCGAAGACTGTTTCGCCAGATCTGCAACGCACCCAGTTGCGCGATGCCATACTCGATGTAGTAGAACGGCAGCAAAAAGATGTGAAGCTGCTTGTACCAGCGCGCGACGCGCTCGTCACGCAGTCCGCTCCAATCCACGCCGGGCTCGAAGCGCGCGCGAATCTGCAGCCACGCCGCATCTCGCGCGTCGCGGTCGGCGCCGGCGCCGCTCGTGTAGATCCAGCTCTGGAACGCGTCGACGCTCGCGACGTGGGCGAGCGTAAACAGCACATCCTCGAGATGGTCGATCCAGGCATGCCGCACGTCGCGCTTCGGATAGTAGCCCTCGGGCTCGGCAAGGTACGGCGACGCCAGCAGCTCCATCGACATCGACGCCAGCTCCGCCGCCTCCATCCCCGACGAGCGCTGCCACACCAGGGGCAATCCCGACGCGAGAAACGAGTGGAAGCTGTGCCCTGCCTCGTGCACCAGCGTGTTCACATCGTCCGGCACACCGACGGCGTTCATGAAGATGAAGGGCCGACCGCTGAACTGGAGCGTGGTGCAATAGCCGCCGGGCGCCTTGGCCTGACGGCTCTCCAGATCGAGCAGCCGCTCGTTCGACATCGTGCGGAAATCGTCGCCAAGCGCGGGGTCGATGCGATCGAACATGCTCTGCGCGCGCTCGACGAATCGCCCGACATCCTTGAACGGCACGAGCGGCTCGACGCGATCGGGATCGACGCTCAGATCCCATGGCCGCAGCGTGTCGACGCCCAGCGCGCGCCGGCGATACGCCAACAGCCGCTCGATCGCCGGGCTGACCGTCTCCACCACCGCGTCGTGAAAGCGCGCGACGTCGGACGGGGTGTAGTCGAACCGGTGCTTGGCGATGTAGCTGTACTGCTGGAAATCGCCGACGCCCGCGTTGGACGCCACCCTCGTCCGCAGCTCGAACATGCGGTCGAAGATATCGGCCAGCTCATCGCGACGCTCGACGTACGCCGCGCTGGCGAGTCGAAATGCCCGCTCGCGGACCGCGCGGTCGCGCGACTTGAGGTACGGCGTGAGCTGTGGGATCGTCTTGATCTCGCCGTCCCAGTCCGCGGTGAAACCGCTGGTGATCTTCTCGTATTTCGCGTCGAGCTCCTCGAGCTCGGAGAAGAGTGGGATGCTCTCGGCGCGAAAGAGCTCGGCGTCGGTGCGAAATTCCCGAATCGTGTTCTCGAGATCGGGACGCGACCATCCGGACTGTAGGAGCCGCCGGGCTAGCCGCACCTGCTGCTCGTGCATCAGTGGAGCAATCTCCATCGAGAATCGGAGATGCGCCGCCTCCTTGGCCGGGTCGGCGGTGTCGCAGGTGTACGCGATCGACGCCAGTGTCGCGGCTTCATCGACGAGCTCCTCGAGGCGCGACCAGTTGGAGAGCCATGCGTCGATGCGCTCCTGCGACAGCGGCTCGCTGGCCAGCGCCTCGAAGTAGGGCGCGATGTCGGACCAAGTCGCGTGCGCGAAGGCGTCGGGGGACGCGGGGAGATTCTTCATGTCAAAGGCGCGGAATCGTCATCGCTAAGCCTAGTCACGAACGGAGGCCGGGGGCCAGGGTCGTCGCGAGCGCGTACAGAGTATCGTTGTTTTCACTTCGCCGACGGAGCGAGCGCGCGCAGACGCCGGGCCGCATCGTCCACCATCGGCCGGAGCTCCGCGTCGCAGTCGCGCCATAGCGCGACGAATCGCGTGAGCTGCTCGCTGGCGGCCGCTTTCCTCCCGTGACGCTCGTTGATGACGGCTTGCCGGTATAGCGTCGGGCCGAGATAGACCAGATCGTAGGGCGAGTTTTCACCGAACGTCGCGTACCACCGCAGCGCTTCATCGTCCCGGCCGAGCGCGGCCAACAGCTCGGCGCGCTCATAGCGCTCGTACGGCTGCGAGATGAAGGCGGAGGTCCATGCCGGAACGAAGGGAGAAGGACGAGCGCTCCGCTCGAATTCGGCGAGCGCTTGGGCCGGCGTGCCTCTCGTCCGCACCAGTTCGGCGCGCACTGCCTGCCGAAAACCGCGCGCGATGGCGATCGAGCCACTTGGATCGGGCAACGAGTCGAGCTCTGCCGCGGCGGCAGACACTGCGGCATTGTCTCCCCGCCGGGCGCCGATCATTCCGCGAAGGTACGCGCGAATGAGGTTGTGCAGCGGCGCATCGGTGTTCGGCCATCGCATCCCGCTCTGCGCGTTCAGCCTCTCCGGGCCGAGCCAGCGCAGCGAGTCCCGGCGCGCACCGAATACACTCGCGGACTCGGCGAGAAAGGGGGCGAGCGACAGCAACGCTTCGTGCTCGATGGCCTCGGGGGGCGCGTGCACCGCGGCGATCGCAAGCTCTGCGCGCGCCTCGCGCCATTTTCCGCGGGCGAGGGCGAGATGCGCGAGCAGCACGCGTCCGAATCCCTGCTGCTCGGGCGGCCGGATCGGATCGACGAGGAGTCGGCTGAGCTTGTCGGCGCCGTCGACATCGCGAGCGAACATCGCGACGTACCACGCGGACACGATCACCCAGAATCCGCGATCCGCGCTCAGCCGCGACACGGTTGCATCGCGCTCGCCTTGGTCGCCGAAGGCGAAACGGTGAAAGGCATGGGTTGGCAGGAAGAGATGCTCCGGGCCCACGCTTCCCTCGTAGCGTTGCAGCAGCGAGTCGGCCTCGGCACGCTTTCCCTCGATCGCCGCGACCTCGGCCAGATGTTGGAGGGCAGGCCAATATCGAGGGTCCGCGGCGAGCACGCGCTCCCATGCCCGGCGCGACTCCGACATCGAGCGGCCGCGCTTCCAGTTGTGATGGTACAGCGTCTCGCCGAGGATGACCCACGCCTCGATATCGTCATACGTCTCGGCGACGGTGCCGGCGAGTTGCTCCGCCGTGTCGGCCGCGCCGCGACTGTACGCGGCGAAGGCCTGGACCAGCGCGCGATCCCGATCGGACAGTCGGCCACTCGTTCGCACCGCTGCCTCCGCGGCGCGGCGCTCGTCGTCGGTCAACAACATCCACGAAGCGGCGCTGGCCTGTCGATACCACGCGAGTGAGAAGGAGCTGTCGGCGGCGACGGCGCGCTTGAAGGCGGTGAGAGCGACCGGCATCTGCACCGACCGATAGGCCGCCTCGCCCTCGAGATACGCTTTGAGCGCATCGAGTGATGTGGTGGTCAACGCCGCGAGCTGAGTGAAACGGTCGCGCGGCGAGGCGCCTTGCGACACGGCGAGCTGCGCCGTCAATCGGTCGACGAGACCGAAAAGATCGTCGGCGCTTCCCTCGACTTCCGCGCGCGCGACCGGCGTGGACACATCGCGCACATCGTAGAGCGTCGCGCTCATGTGCAGCTTGCCCTGCGCGCCCACCGCATCGCCGACGACGAACAGCGATGCGCCGAGACCGGTCGCGAGGTGCCGAGCGTCCTCGGGCGTAAGCACCTGGCCAGCGCGAGCGGCGTCGGTGGCGAGCACGCTGCGTGGACTCAGCGTGCGGAGGCCGGCGGCTCCATTGAGACTCGTGCTCAGCAGGTCGACCATTCCCGCGCGCAAGAAGGTCATCTCGGCGCCTCCGCGCACGTCGAACGGCAGCACCGCCACGGTGCGCGGGCGTATCGTCGAGGCACGACCTCGAACGACGAAAAACGCGAGGAGCGCAATCACCACAAGCGATGCCGCCCCAAGCGCGGCGACGCGCCGCCGCCGGCGAGCACCGACGGGCGCGATCGTCCCGCCGGCGCGCTCCTCGTGATGTTTCG
>JALZAE010000457.1 GCA_030948535.1 Gemmatimonadota bacterium
CGGTGAGCGAGGGCGACACTCTGCTGATCATCGAGGCGATGAAGGTGATGAACCCGATCACCGCGCCGCGCGGCGGCACGGTCCGCGAAGTGCTGGTCCTCGACGCCCAGCCGGTGGAGTTCGACCAGCCGCTTATGATCGTCGAATAATGCCGATCAAGAAAGTCCTGATCGCCAATCGCGGCGAGATCGCGCTCCGGGTCATCCGCGCGTGTCGCGAGCTCGGGATCCAGACGGTCGCCGTCTACAGCGAGGCGGACCGCGAGTCGCTGCACGTCCGCTTCGCCGACGATGACGTGTGCATCGGGCCGGCGCCCGCGCGCGATTCGTATCTGCGCATCCCGCGGATCATCGCGGCCGCGGAGATCACGGGCGCGGACGCGATCCATCCCGGTTACGGATTCCTGGCCGAGAACGCCGAGTTCGCCGAGATCTGCACGGCGTCCAACATCGCGTTCATCGGGCCGACGGCGGACCAGATTCGCGTGATGGGTGACAAGGCATCGGCCCGAAAGGCGATGGCCGACGTCGGCGTACCGATCATCCCGGGCACGCCGGGTCCGGTGGAGGATCCCGAGGAAGCGTTGATCCTCGCGCGCGAGATCGGGTTTCCGGTGATCATCAAAGCGGCGGCGGGCGGCGGCGGAAAGGGGATGCGCGTCTCCAACGACCCGGATGATTTTGCGCGGGCGTTTCAACTCGCGCGGTCGGAGGCGCTCTCGGCGTTCGGCAGTGGCGATGTGTATGTCGAGAAATATCTCGCGCGCCCGCGCCATGTCGAATTCCAGATCATGGGCGACAAGTTCGGCAAGGTGATTCACCTGGGCGAGCGGGATTGCTCGGTGCAGCGCCGCCATCAGAAGCTGATCGAGGAATCGCCATCGCCGGGGATGACGCCGGATCTGCGGCAGCGCATGGGCGATGCGGCGGTGCGCGGCGCGAAGGCGATCGACTACGTCGGCGCGGGCACGATCGAGATGCTGCTCGACCAGGATGGCTCGTTCTTCTTCATGGAGATGAACACGCGCATCCAGGTCGAGCATCCGGTCACCGAGCAGATCACCGGCATCGACCTGGTGAAGGAACAGATCCGCGTCGCGGCGGGCGAGCCGTTGTCGATCGACGAGATGCCGCCGCTGCGCGGCCATGTGATCGAAGTGCGGGTGAACGCCGAAGATCCCGCGCGCAATTTTCAGCCATCACCGGGGCGCATCGACGTCTTTCATCCGCCGGGCGGACCGGGCGTTCGGCTCGACACGCACGTGTATGCGGGTTATACGGTGCCGCCGTTCTACGACTCGCTGCTGGCGAAGCTCATCTGCCAGGGCCGCGACCGGCAGGAAGCCATTCGCCGGCTGCAGGTGGCGCTCGATGGCTTCATCATCGAGGGCGTGACGACCACGATTCCATTCCTTGGGCGTGTGATGCAAAATCCACGTTTCCAGGCCGGGCAGGTAGACACCAAGTTCCTCGAGCGCGAGAGCGACTTGATGCGGGAGCCGTAGATGCGCCTGGACGTGTTGTTTGGCCCGTTGCAGTTGGCGCCCGCGTATTCCACCGGACGTGTGGTAGCGGTGATCGACGTGCTGCGCCTGTCCACGACGGTCGCGACGGCGTTGCATAACGGGGCGAAGGCGATCGTGCCGCTGGCCGAGGCCGAAGAAGTGATCATGCGCGCGAAGCAATTCACGCGCAGCGACGTCCGGCTCGCCGGCGAGCGGAAGATGCTGCCCGTTCCCGGATTCGATCTCGGCAACTCGCCCGGTGAGATGACGAGAGAGGCGGTCGACGGGATGACCGTTCTGCTGACGACGACCAACGGCACGCGCGCGCTCCTCGCCGTGCAGGGCGCGCGCGACGTGGTCGTGGGGGCGTACGTCAACTTCTCGGCGGTGTGCGCACTGCTGAGGACGGCCCTTCGCGGCGGCACCGATGTGACGCTCCTCTGCGCGGGAAGCGACAAGCAGTTTTCGCTCGAGGATGCGGCGTGTGCGGGACGCATGGCGCGGTACGCATCGAAGCGAATGACCGGCGTGCAGCTGAACGACGGCGCGCTGGCCAGCGGCTTGATCGACAAGCGCTACGGCGCCAGCATCGACCGGCTGTTCAAGGACGCCGAGCACGGACGACTGCTCGTCGACGCGGGCTTCGGTGACGATCTCGCCGCGTGCGCCGCGATCGATAGTTGCCCCGTGATACCGGTGTACCAGGATCGACAGATCACAAAGCTGGGTCCGGAGCGCGAGCGATAGCATCGGCGTCAGATCGGACGTCAGCTGAGACGCAGTCGAAGACGTCAGATGTCAGATGTCGGTTCCGAAGAGCAGACGTCAGACGTCACATATCAGATGTCAGCGGCTGCGAATGATAAGTTGTCTGACATCTGAACTCTGACGTCCGACACTTCGACTGGTTGTTGGCTGACGTCTATCTAACTGATCCCCCATGTCCCACCTCAAGCGCGAGCTTACCGGCGTCGCGCTGATTCTACTCTCGATTTTTCTTGCGCTGGCCATGATCTCCGGATGGTCGACGCCGGGGTCATCGTCGTGCGCTCAGGCGTCGAACCTGATGGGCCCGATCGGCTCGTGCATCCGAGGAACCGTCGTCTATGTCCTCGGTCGCCCCGCGGCTTTGCTGATTCCGTTGGCGATCGCGATTCATGCTCTGCGCCTCTTCGGATGGCTGGAGCAGCGCACAGATCGCAATTGGATGGTGTTCTTGTTCGGCATCGCCGTGCTCCTGCCGACGGCCATCGGCCTGACGATCGCGACGTGGAGTGAGCGGAATCCGAGCACCGGAATCTTCGGGGGTTTCCTCTCCTACTACCTCGACAAAGGATTCGGCCAGGGCGCGTGGATCGTGCTCTTCATGGCGATGTCGGCGCTGATGATCACGACACTGGCGTGGAACCCCGTGCGGATGCTCATCGGCCGGCGAGCACCGCGCCAGTCGGCGCCGGCAAATGCAACGGTGCCGGACGAGTCGACCGAGCCATCGCCGGAGGAATTTGCGGCGATCGATCAGTCGATCGCGGACGGCGGCCTACTCGGTGACGCGGGAGGCGTCGACGGCGCGATCTCGACCGACAAGAAGAAGCGAGAGAAAAGGAGCAAGGCCGCGCTCGCCGAGCAGCGCGTCGAGAAGATTTCCGCTGAGATCGACGCGACCGACTACATGGACCTCGCGGGCGACGAGCTTCCGTCGACGACGCTGCTCAGCCCGCCACCGGTGCGGAACGTCGACCTCGACAAACGCGAGCTCGATCAGATGGGCGTCAAGCTCAAGGAAGCGCTGCGCACCTTCAAGGTCGAAGCGGAGATCATCGGCCGCACCACCGGTCCGGTCGTGACGCAATTCGAGGTCGAGCCGGCGGCGGGTGTGAAGGTGCGCCAGATCGCGAATCTGTCGAACGACCTCGCGCTGGCGATGCGCGCGCAGAGTATTCGCATCGTGGCGCCGATTCCGGGGCGCGGAGCCGTCGGGGTCGAAGTTCCGAATCCCACGGCGGAGATCGTCGGCTTCCGCGAGCTGCTGGAATCGAGCGACTTCAAGCAGGCGCGGGCCGCGCTACCGATCGCCTTGGGCAAGGATCTGGAGGGAAAGCCGGTGATCGCCGATCTGGCGAAGATGCCGCACTTGCTCATCGCGGGCGCGACCGGCTCGGGAAAATCGGTCTGCATCAACACGATCATCACGAGCCTCATCTATCGGCACACGCCGCGCACGCTGCGGCTGCTGCTCGTCGATCCGAAGATGGTCGAGCTGTCGGTGTACAACGTGCTGCCGCACCTGCGCCACAAAGTCATCACCGACAATCGCGATGCGGCAGCCGTGCTCAAGTGGGCCGTGCACGAGATGCAGGATCGGTACGAGCTGCTCGCCGCCAACGGCTGCCGTAACATTCAGGACTTCAACCGGCGCGTGCAGACGGGCGGCCCGCTGAAGATGCCGCGGCGGCCCGACGTCGGCTTCGAAGAGCTCGCGTACACGCGCGGCGTGTTGCCGTACATCGTGGTGGTGATCGACGAGCTGGCCGATCTCATGATGACGGTGCAGGGGGAAGTCGAGACGCCGCTGGCGATGCTGGCGCAGAAGGCGCGCGCGATCGGATTGCATCTCATTCTCGCGACGCAGCGGCCGAGCGTAAACGTCATCACCGGATTGATCAAAGCGAATTTCCCGAGCCGCATCGCGTTCCGCGTGGCGTCGCAGATCGACAGCCGTACGATCCTCGACGGCATGGGCGCCGAATCACTCTTGGGCAACGGTGACATGTTGTTCGTCCCGCCTGGGAAGTCCGAGCCATCGCGACTGCAAGGCGCGTTCATTCCGAGCGAGGACACGGAGAAGCTGGCCGCGTGGTACGGCGAGCGCCGTGAAGCGAAGCGCCGCGCCGCGGAGGAAAAGGGGCTGCTCGACGAGGAGTCCTTCCGCACCGAGGCCGATATTCTCGAAGAAGTGCGCGCGCTCGAGGCGGCCGCCAGCGGCGGCTCGCCCGCTGATGCCGGTGAGCCCGGCGATCGCGACAAGCTGTTTCGTGAAGCCGCGGAGGTGGTCATCCAGAATCAGCTCGGCTCGACGTCGCTGCTGCAGCGGCGGCTGAAGGTCGGGTACGGCCGCGCGGCGCGGATCATCGACCAGCTGCACGACGCGGGTGTGCTCGGGCCGCCGGATGGGTCGAAGCCGCGCGACGTGCTCTGCGGGCTCGAGGATCTGGACCGGATTTGCGGATCGTCGCGTTGACGGGAGCGTCGGTCAACGGCGGGCAGCGTAAGCGCATCGCGATCGTCGCTCCGGAGCTCGGCGCACACGGCGGGGTGCAATCCGTGGCGTGGTTTCTCTATCGCGTCATCCGGGACAGCGGCCGCTACGACGTCGATGCGATCTCACTCGCGATGTCGTGGCGCGATCCGGACAGCGTTCGTCTCCTCGCGCCGCGCACTTGGTTGCGCAGTCCGCGCGTCACGAGCCGCGAGCGGGATGGGCTGGCCTTTCGGCATGTCGGCGCGGTCGCGCCCGAGCTCGAGCGGCGCCGGTACCGGCCACGTCGCGCTTTGACCGAGCTGCTGGAGCAGTACGATCTCGTGCAGCTGGTGAGCGGGTCGCCGGCGATCGGGCACGCAACCGAGGGACTTCGCGTGCCGGTCGCGCTGCAGATCGCGACGACGATGCGCGTGGAGCGGAAGCGCGCCGTCGAAATGCAACCCGGGTTCAGGGGACTGATGACACGCGCCAGCACGAGCCACATGGCAAGTTTCGATGAAGCCGGCGTCACGCACGCGCGGCTCATCTTCACGGAAAATGCTTGGTTGCACCGAGAGCTCAGCGAGCGATACCCCGGGCGCGTTCGACTCGCTCCACCCGGCATCGACACCGAGCGCTATCGGCCGGGCGCGTCGCCCGCCTGGAATGGGCCGATCCTCGCGGTCGCCAGGCTGAACGATCCGAGAAAAAACTTGCCCATGCTCTTCGACGCGTACGCGCGTCTCCGGGCGCGCATGCCGCAAGCGCCTCGCCTGATGCTCGCCGGGCAGTTCAACCTGCCCGCGCACGAGGCAGCGATGCCGCAGCAGCTTGGCATCGCGGAGCACGTAGACATCCGATACTCACCGACGATCGAAGAGCTCATCGCGCTCTATCAGAGTGCCTCGTGCCTCGCGCTCAGCTCTGATGAAGAGGGATTGGGCATCGTGATCCTCGAGGCGATGGCGTCCGGGCTGCCCGTCGTCGCAACAGGCTGCGGCGGCCCGGATGACGTAGTGATCGAAGATGGAACGGGGTATCTCGTTCCGGTCAAGGACGCGGCGGCGATGGCGGAGCGGTTGGCGCACGTGCTCTCGAGCGCGCCGTTGCGCGCGAGACTCGGTGCCGCGGGGCGCGAGCGCGCGGTACGCGAATACTCGATCGCGGCGGCGGGCCGCCGATTTCTCGACGCGTACGACACACTACTCGAAGCAGCGCACGCATGACGTCGTCGCGCCCCACGATTCTCACCTTCATGGACTACTACCTGCCGGGCTACATGGCAGGCGGACCGACGCGCACCCTCGCGACGATCGTCGAGCGGTTCGCCGACGACTTCCACTTCCGCATCATCACGCACGATCACGACCTCGGCGACAATACGGTCTACGAGGGGATCACGCAGAACGAGTGGCAGCGCGTCGGCAGCGCGGATGTCTTCTATGCGACGCAGAAGCGGTTTTGGCCGAGGCTGGTGTATCGGATGCTGCGGGAGGAGAAGTACGCCGCGGTATACCTCAACAGCATTTTCTCGCCAGCGCTCACGATTCCACTGCTCTTCATGCGGCGTACACATATGGTGCGACCGGTGCCTGTGATCCTTGCACCGCGCGGCGAGCTCGCCGATGGCGCCCTGGCGATTCGGAGCCCGAAGAAACTGGCGTACCTCGCGCTCTCCCGTGCGCTGCGTGAATACGATGGGCTCATCTGGCAGGCGTCGAGTGAGTACGAAGCCAACGACATCCGCCGCGTGCTCGGCTCCGCCGCGGCGAACGCTCCGATCATTGTCGCGCCCGATCTCGCGACGCCCGCAAGACCGAGTGCGGAGGTGTCGGCGCGCGAGTCGAAGCAGAGCGGAACCCTCAAGGCGCTCTATCTCTCACGGGTGCACCGGATCAAGAATCTCGGCGCCGCGCTGCAGGCGCTCACGCGGCTCACGGATGCCGGAACGATCTCGCTGGACATTTACGGCCCGTGGTCGGACGTACCCTACTGGGCACAGTGCGAGGAGATCATTGCGACGATGCCACCGAATGTGACGGTGCGAGCGCATGGTCCAATACCGCCGGAGCAAGTTCCATCGATCATGGCGCAATACGACGTTTTCGTACTGCCGACGAATGGCGAGAACTTCGGACACGTAATTCTCGAGGCGATGAGCGCGGGGTGTCCGGTGTTGATCAGCGATCGCACGGCCTTTCGCGGCTTGGAGTCGACGGGCGCTGGATGGGATCTGCCGCTCGAGAAACCCGAGCAGTGGGTCGAACGCCTGCGCGAGCTAGTGGCGATGGACGAACCGACGCATGCGGCGATGCGTGGCGCTGCGCGAGCGTACGGGGCGCGTCACCATGAGGATCCGCTAGCGACCGAGCAGAACCGCGCGCTCTTCTTGCGGGCGATCGAAGCCGGAGGAGGCTGATGCCTCCGAATGATGAGGCCTGCGAGAAAGCGATGGTGTCTTCTGAAGCCCAATCGCCATCTTGCCGCCGTGACGATCGACCGGCAGGAGATGGGGCGACGCGGCGAGCGAGTCGCGGAGCTGTTTCTTCGGGAGCGAGGATGGCGAGTACTATCGCGCCGGTTTCGAAGTGGCCACCGCGATATCGATCTGATCGTCGAGCGGAGCGGGCTGGTGGTCTTCGTCGAGGTCAAGGCACGGAGCGGTGCTGAGTTTGGAGATCCAGTCGAAGCGGTCAACTGGAAGAAGCGACGTGAGTTAGTGCGGTCCAGCTCAGTCTGGATCGAGCGGTACGGCGGCGAGGCGTCCGCCTATCGATTCGACGTGATCGGCGTGCTGTTTCGTGCCGACGCGGTGCGAGTGCGACACGTCGAGGACGCGTTTGCCGTCACGGTTCGGTCTTGATTTTTGGAGTTCGTCTTCGTATTTTGTTCGGGCATAGGAACGCACCCTCTTTCGGGGTACGCTTCCCGACGCGCGGCCAGAATATTGGTCATCCACGATTAGCTAAAGGGTGGACGAGATGTCGGTCTCGACGATGCAAGATGACAAGAAGAAGGCGCTGAATCTGGCGATCGCGCAGATCGAAAAGAGCTGCGGCAAGGGCTCGATCATGAAGATGGGGACAGGGCAGGGCCGAGTGCGGGTCGAGTGTATTCCGACTGGCGCGATCAACCTCGATGCGGCGATCGGCGTCGGCGGAATCCCTCGCGGTCGCGTCACCGAGATCTACGGTCCGGAGTCCAGCGGCAAGACGACGCTCTGCTTGCACGTTGTCGCGAATGCGCAAAAGGCCGGCGGCGTGGCGGCGTACATCGACGCGGAGCACGCGCTCGATACGGAGTACGCGAAAAAGCTCGGCGTGGACGTCGAGAACCTTCTCATCTCACAGCCCGACACGGGCGAGCAGGCGCTCGAGATCTGTGAGATTCTCGTGCGCTCGGGCGCGGTCGACATCGTCGTGATCGACTCGGTCGCCGCGCTGGTGCCGAAGGCGGAGATCGAGGGGGAGATGGGCGATTCCCACGTCGGTCTTCAGGCGCGCCTCATGAGTCAGGCGCTGCGGAAGCTGACGGGCGCGATCGCGCGCTCGAAGACCTCGGTGGTCTTCATCAACCAGTTGCGCGAGAAGATCGGCGTCATGTTCGGCAATCCCGAGACGACCACCGGCGGTAAGGCGCTCAAGTTCTACGCGTCGGTTCGGCTGGACATTCGCCGCATCGGTCCAGTGAAGGAGAAGGAAGACGTCATCGGCTCGCATGTCCGCGTGAAGGTCGTGAAGAACAAAGTCGCGCCGCCCTTCAAGCAAGCCGAGTTCGACATCATGTACGCCGAGGGGATCAGCCACACCTCGCTGCTCGTCGACATCGGTGCCGAGGCGAACATCATCGAGAAGTCCGGGGCCTGGTACAGCTACAACGGCCAGAAGATCGGCCAGGGCCGCGAGAACGCGAAGATGTATCTCAAGGACAACCCGGTCATGATGGCCGAGATCGAGGAGAAGGTGAAAGTGGTGCTCGGCATCACCAAGGCCGAGCCGAGCGAGGAAGGGGAGACGGAGGAATAGTCTCTTCCAGCGCACATCGCGCCGAGGAGCGGTTCGTCGAGAGTTGGGCTCCCGGTAGCTCGCTCTCCTCGCGCCCTCCTCGGCGTGTTTTTTTGTGGGGATCGAAACTTTTCTACACGGCATTTCAAAATGAGCGACGACGGGTCATCAAAGACGTACGATCGGGCGCTCAACATGCTTGCGTTTCGCGCTCGCTCGGAACGCGAGGTCCGGCGGCAATTGGCGCGGAAGGGCGAGCCAGCGGAGCACATCGAAGCGGCGGTCGAGCGGCTGCTCAGGGTGGGGTTGCTCAACGACTTCGAGTTCGCGCGGCAGTTCGCGCGGGCAAAGCTGGCCGGTCCGGGACTATCCAAGCGCCGGGTGCAGACAGAGCTCGCTCGCAAGGGCGTGGCCCGCGAGGTCGTTGATGCCGCCATCGCCGAGGTGTTCACCGACGAAAGCGTCGATCAGGAGGCGATGATCGCGCGCGTCGCGGAGAAGAAACTTCGATCGCTCGCCAAGCTCGATCCGGAGATCCGGCGGCGCCGGCTGTACGCATTTCTGGCGCGCCGGGGCTATGGACCCGATGAAATTCGGAAGGTGATGGGGCGGGAGTAGGGATCGGGTCGCCGTCGATCGCGGCAACGTGAGCGCGCACGCTCGTTGCGCGCCAATGCCGCGCCGGAGAGATTCCTTGAATGCTGTCCTCCGAGATCCGCTCCCGCTTCCTCGCGTACTTCGAGCGCAACCAACACGTGCGCCGTGCGAGCTCGTCGCTCATCCCGGGCGACGACCCGACGCTGCTGTTCACGAACGCCGGCATGGTCCAGTTCAAGAAGATCTTTCTTGGAGTCGAGGAGCCGGCGTTCGGCCGGCGGGCGACCACTGCGCAGAAGTGCGTGCGCGCGGGCGGCAAGCACAACGACCTCGAGCAGGTCGGGCTGACGGCGCGGCATCACACCTTCTTCGAGATGCTGGGCAACTTCTCTTTCGGCGACTACTTCAAGCGCGACGCGATTCGCTTCGGTTGGG